>JANOQP010000707.1:0-5476 GCA_031414895.1 Saprospirales bacterium | reverse complement strand
TAATTTATATTTTGTTGGTGTAATCTTACACAAACACGACTCCATCGGCATCATCATTTGCAAGGAAAAAAAGCGCATCGTCGTCGAGTACTCGCTCAAAACATCGACGCACCCAATCGGCGTGGCGACCTACATCCTCAGCCGGGACCTGCCCGAAAATTTGCGGAAATACCTGCCCGACAGCTCGGCCATTGTGTCGCGGATCGAGCGGTTTTTTGGCGGGATTGAAAAATAAGGGGCTTTCGTTTTGCGCTAACTCATTGGCTATCAACTATTTGTGCGCGGGTAGGTCGCGGTCGGCCTCCCTTTTCGTTGGCCATGAACACAAAATCGGTCAAATTCTCCGAATAGCATTCGTCCATTTTTTCCAAAAAAAAGCCGAAATTTTTCGACCCCGAAATGGCTGTCGCCCTGATTGATGTCGTGCCGGACGTTTTCGTCGAGGCAGGCGAGCATGGCGGGCCAGTTCTGTTGGTTGAAAGCGGCGTAATAATGTTCGACGAGTTCGAGATTGGTCATTTTGAAATAAGATTGGTTTCCTTTGCGCTTTACAATTTCACAAAAAAATAAGTGTCCAAGAAAAACTACGAGCCATGTTCGAGACAAAAGCAAGTGCAAATTTGGAAGCCGGAAAGGCTTTTTTGGCTGAAAACGGCCTCCGCGACGGCGTGACGACCACCGCCAGCGGCCTCCAATACGAAGTGGTCACGATGGGCGATGGCCCAAAACCGACGGCCACGCAAACCGTCAATTGCCATTATCACGGCACGACGATCAGCGGCGCGGTGTTTGATTCGTCTGTGCAGCGCGGTCGCCCGGCCTCTTTTCCGCTCAATCGCGTGATTTCCGGCTGGACCGAGGCCCTGCAATTGATGCCCGTCGGCAGCAAATGGCGGCTGTTTTTGCCCGCCGATTTGGCCTATGGCAACCAACAGATCAGCCCGGAGATTGGGCCGAACAGTACCTTGATTTTTGAGGTGGAGTTGCTCGGAATTTAGGATTGACCCAATTTTTCGATGAATTTGACCATTTTTTCAAAAAAAGAACTTCTGGCGACGGCGCTCCTGGGCCTGATCGTCGCGGGGGCCTTCGCCATGATGGTGGTCTCGGAACGGCAGTTTTCGCCCGTCTATGACGAGATGGCGAACATCCCAAGCGGCATCAATTTCATCGAAACGGGCCGATATACCGATTGCACCCATCCGCCGCTGCTGCGCTACCTTTTTTCGGTGCCGCTGTTTGCCGATGGGGTCGATGTGCTGCCCGCCGACGGCCCGCGGGCGCATGATTGGCACGATTACGGGCGCGATTTTTTGTTTGAAAACACGGTTCCGTGGCACCACATTTTGACCGGGACGCGGATGGTGACGATCCTGCTCTCGCTGCTTTTGCTGATTTTTGTCTATCTCTGGACGAGGTCAATTTGGGGGCGGACGGCGGGGCTGGTGGCGGTCGCTTTTTTGGCTTTTGAACCGACATTTTTGGGGCAGGGGCAGCTTGCGACGCTCGACATGGGCTTTGCGCTGGCGTTTTTTGGGGCCGTTTTTACGCTTTTAAGGTACCTCTCTGCACCCAGCCGGGGCAATTTCCTGTGCCTGGTTTTGGCACTGGGACTGGCTTTTTTGAGCAAGTTCACGGGGCTATCGCTGTTCGTTTCGACGGCCATCTGCCTTTTTATTTTTAGGAAAAAAGAAAACCTGCACCTCAAACGGTTCTGGCTTGCGCCGCTGATTTTGGGGCTCATGATTTGGGGCAGCTATCTTTTTCAGGTAAAATCGGTCGGCGAGGACGCGCAACTTTTGAATGCCCGAAACAGCGTCAAAGTGCAGGGCCAACTCGACGAGATCGCCGCCACCATCGGCATGACCAAAGCGCGGATGCTTTCCACGAAAATACCGGCCTATGATTTTTGGAAGGGCCTCGGACGGCAGACTTTCCACGCCATGTTTCAAGACAAATGGCAGAACAAGGCGGGCTTCCAGTTCCTTAACGGGGAGTATTCGCGGCGCGGTTGGCGCACCTATTTCGGCTGGACCTTTTTGTTGAAATCAACCATCCCGACTGTCATCCTGCTTTTGCTGCTGGCCTTTTTTGCGGTGCGCGATTGGGTAGCGGGGCGACGGGCCCCGGGGAAGCTGGCGACCTGTTTGGCCCTTTCGCCGGTCATACTTTTCGCAATGATCTCGATGGGGACGATCAATATCGGCCACCGCTACCTGCTGCCGGTCTATCCGTTTTTGGCGATGGGGGTCGGTTTTTTGGCCATGTATTTTGGAAAACGGATGAAATGGGCAGTTTTCGTACTCCTTTTCGCCCATATTTTGAGTTCATGCGCCATCTGGCCGCACCATCTTTCTTATTTCAACGAGCTGTCGCGCGACCGATTTAGGCTCGTCGATTCGAATATTGACTGGGGGCAAGACCTTTTATTTTTACAAAAAGACCTCGCCGCTGCGCCCGTCCGCGCGACGGCTGTTTGTGGCGAAATCTTCAGTTTGGCGACGCCCAGCGACTTCGGGATGCCACTTCCGCCAATCCCTATCGAGGGCCTCGATTCGCTCCCAGCGGGGCCAAACACCGTTTATTTGAGCATCAACCATTATCTCAACCGGAGCATCACCTACCCGGAAGGGCCATTCCCATGGCTCAACGCGATTGAACCGGCGCGGAAAGTGGGGAGCTCGATCTTGGTTTTTGAGATCAATAAATGATTGACCACAAAAGACACGAAGACCCACACAAAGGCCATAAACCTTCGTGTGGGTCTTCGTGTCCTTCGTGGTGAAAATTAGGAAAGCACTTTTCGGCAATGTTGCAGCCGCTGCCATGCCGTCCAATTGGCGAGGACGGCGAGCAATTTGAGCGGCCAAGTGAAAAGGGAAATGTTCAGGAACCATGAATAATCGGTCCCAGGGACGACGTGCCTAAAATGTCCGTAAAAATGCGTCACCAGCCCACAAACGATGGCAGAAATCCCGATGAGCAAAATCCGCTCTGGCCGTTGCATCAACCCGTCCGCACATTCTACGCCCAAACCTTCCGCCCGTGCACGGACATAACTGACCATTATTGAACCAATCATGGCCAAAAAAGCAAAAATCGAACTCACGAAATAGTTGTGTTGGGCGAGGTAATAACAGATGCCGAGGAACATAAAAAGCTCCGAATAGCGGTCGAGGACCGAGTCGTAAAGGGCGCCGAACTTGGACGAAAGCCCCGTCACCCGAGCCAACCGTCCGTCCATCATGTCAAAAAGGCCGGCAAAAAGGATGAGCGCACCACCCCACCCGACATAATCGAGGTCCATGCGCGGCTGCTGTGCGCCTACAATAAAGAGCGCGGCGACGCATAGATTGAGGAAAAAACCGATGCTCGTGATCATGTTTGGCGTGATGCCAATGCGCGCCATGCCGTTGATCAGCGGGTTGATGGCCTTATAAACGATGGGCTGGCCGACATCTTTGAGAAAATTGGACATAATTTTTCGTTGAAAAACTTGCGCCGAAGGTAATTTGAAAATGGGATAATAGGGAAAATGGGTTCAATGGGATAATTTGCGCCAGCGTGTTTCAAACATGGAAAACGACCTTTCGGTTGAACCAATAAATGAGGAACCAAGTCGACAGGGCCGCTGCGACGCGCCCGATCATGGGCTGGATATTTAAGGTTCCGCAAAAAAAGCCGGTCGCTGTGCCGTTCAAAAAAATGGCGAGCGCAATACCGACGAGATAGCGAAATGCGGTGCGCCGCTTTTTTCCCTTTGTGTGCGAAAAAACCCAAAATTGGTTGAGCGACCACGAAACAAGGCCGCCGAGTGCCGCGCCGAAAAATGCGGCATTGCTTATTTGCCAATCCGTTAATTTTCCGAGCGCGAAAAAAGTCGAAAAATCGACCGTCGTGGAGAGGGCCGAGACGAGGGCGTATTTTCCGAAATGATGGGGGAGTCGAATATTAAACGCTGTTTTCATGCTTCTTTTTCAAAAAAACCACAAAAAAACGTTTGCCGCAACGCCCGCGGCCACATCGTCGAGCATGACCCCCCACCCGCGCGGGACCGCTTCGAGCCGTCGGATGCCGAGCGGTTTCCAAATATCGAAAAGCCGGAAAAGTGCGAACGCCGCCAACAAGTGCGGCCAATCGACCGGGTGAAAAAGCATCGCCACCCAAAGGCCGACCACTTCGTCGAGGACAAACTGTTTCGGGTCCTCGCCCCAGACCGGTTCGAGGCCGTGCGCCGCTTTTGCGCCAAGCCAAGTGAAAAAAATACAGGCGGCGGCGAGCCCGGGGAGCATTTCGGGACCGGTCTTCCCGAAAAAAGGGAGCAGCAAAACGGCCCCGGCGAGCGCGCCCCAGGTGCCGGGCGCGACGGGCAAAAAACCCGCGCCGAAAAACGCGCCGAGAAGGGACTGCCAGTTGGTGATTTTTTTCAAAATAGGGAAAGTTGGTTTTGCTCCGCAAATCTCCCTCGCCCCGCTCCATTTTTTATAAAAAAACTAGTTTGTTTTTGCGGAAAACCATCAGCGTGGGTCTCTACATTTTGTATATTAACGTACAAAAAAAGGTATTCGATTACACGGAATCACTCAATTTTAAACATTAAAAATGTGTTCAAAAGCCAAACAAACCGTTTTAATCCTGAAAACCTTGGCTACCTTCGCAGGGCATTTTCCGTAAAATGTAGCTAAAAAATAGACAAATGAGCCAAAAAATAGGCATATTTTCCTTTTGCAACCCAAAAACGTTTTAGAATGACAAAATTGCCCACAAGAGAAGAATTGTTCAACCCAGTTCTTCAAGCGCTCGTGGAACTTGGCGGGTCAGGCTCCATTGATGAGATAAATGAAAGGGTAATTGCCAACTTAAAAATCCCGGAAGAACTGGCGATTGTCCCCCACATCAAAGGAAAAGAAGGTGGTCAAACCGAAATGGAATACGAATTGGCTTGGGTAAGAACCATGCTTCGGGGAAACGGCTATATCGCTAATTCGAAAAGGGGTATCTGGGCATTGGCCGATCACAATAAAACAAAGGTTGTGGAAATCGATTTTCAGACACCTAAATTATCAGCGGAGCAAAAAGAGGAAATTGAAGAAACTTGGAAAACCAAACTTCAAAAAATTTTGATTGAAAAGTTGAGTCCGTCCGCTTTTGAGCGATTGATTCAACGTTTTTTAAGGGAAAAAGGGTTTTCACAAGTAGAGGTTACAGGCCGGACAGGTGATGGAGGGATTGATGGAAAGGGGATTGCGAAAATCAACGGCATTTTAAGTTTTCATGTCGTGTTTCAATGTAAAAAGTACCAAGGTGCTGTTTCTGCGGGTGAAATAAGGGACTTTAGAGGAGCTATGGTTGGTAGAACGGATAAAGGTTTGTTTATTACTACTGGATATTTTTCAAGGCCAGCACTGGTTGAGGCCAATAGAGACGGTGTACAAACAATTGACTTGATTGATGGGGAAAAATTACTTGAAAAATT
>JANOQP010000706.1:0-3395 GCA_031414895.1 Saprospirales bacterium | reverse complement strand
GCCGCAAACCGAGCAAGCGTAATACCAAACCGCGCCAACCGCGCGGCGGGCGGTTGGGCTGGACTCAACGCGCAAACGGGGGCGGCGACCGCCCCGCCCCGCCGGGAACTTTGGACCGACCGGAGCGGCTGCGCCGCCGCTCGTCGTCGAAGAGCAAAACCGAGGGCAAGGAGCTGAACTCTGCCGGGCGGTCAAAGAGGAAAGACCGAGGGCAACGACCGCGAAGCGATAAATAACCCCGGAACCGAGCCCCGCGGAGGGCCGCCGGAGGCATATCTAACGCGGTAGCTCACCGGAGCGGAGCGACCAAACTCCAACGTAGGGAAATCCCGGAGGGCCGCCGGAGGCAATCCGGCGCGGCAGCTTTTTTCTTTTAAACATCAAAAAACGCCCGTAAAAGCCCGCACTTTCCTAAATTTGAGCGAACTCCTGCACCGACGCAGCCCGCCGCGTTTGGCCTTTGCGTTGGGGGTTTGGGCGGGTTGGCGGCGGTGCTCAGTTCGCTCTTTCCTCGAAGCGAGAAGCTACCAGTTTTTCGATTTCTTCGCCCAACTCGACGATGAACGCGGCGATTTTCTCGGATTTGTTCTTGCCCTTCCTGACCATCTCGACGTGGCCGAAGCTGACCCCGAAACGGTCGGCGATTTTTTGGGTCACGTTGTCGGGCAGGAACGCGGATGCGCGGCGGACGCGGGCGGTTTTTTCTGAATCTTCCATTTTTGAAATTTTCGGGCGAAGATACGCGAAGCGTATTATTTCAGCACCTCGGCGAAGATTTCGGCGACGCGGTCGGCCAGTTCGACGCGGCGGCGGCGCAAGGCTTCCCGCGCCTGTTCGTGCGACCGCTGGACTTGCAGCCATTCAATCGGCAAAATCTCCAAATTTTCGGCCTTCGTTTTCCAGTAATTGAAAATCGGGACTTCGATTTTTTCAAAAATCCGCTCGTCCTCGGCGATGTCGTTTTGGAGGTTTTCGGCCTGCCGAAAAAGCCGGATTATCCCGGCTCGTTTTGCGTCGGATTGGTACAGGCAATCTGCGGCGACGGCGGCGCGTTTGGCTTTCCGCTCCTGATTTTTCGCCTTGGCGGAAAGGAGCGAAGCGAACGAAAACGAGACGGTCGGGCGGGGCTTGGCGGTCGCTCCGGTGGGCGCGTAGCCGATGCCGACGGACGGCAAAAGTTCCGGCCAAAGGCGCGGTTGGCTGTCGGAAAATTCGGCGGTTTTGGCGGCACATTTTGCGGTTTGGAGGCTGTCAAAAATAACCAAAATGGAATCGAGTTTCGGGACGGACTGTGCGCGACCACACGGGATGGCGGCGACGAAAAAAAGGGAAAAGATTTGGGCGGCTGTTACTTTTGTGATACTTTTGCACCGTGGGAAAATCAAGACTTTAATCATGAAAACTTTTGAGAAAAATGCGGTTGAAAAAATGAGCGCTTTGGATTTGGCAAAAATCGTGGAGCGTTTTTTTGGCTGGCTTCGTTTGGAGGTTGGCGACGGCGCGGAGGTTTTTGGATTGCCGATAACTTTGGGCGCGTTTGAAATTGCCCGTAATTTGAGCCGTGCGGAACTTTTGGCGGTTTGCGGGGAAATTGCTGTTCACCTTGAAAAAGTTGCTGAAAATGAACTTGAACTTGCTTGACGGCGGAACACTCGCCGCTTTTGAAAACTACCGGGCTGGCGGCTGGCCGCTCACGCCCCGGGCCCTTGCACAATCTTTCACGGCTGAACAATTGGCCGCGCTCACCCTCTATTTTTTGTACAATGCCGAAAAAAGCGAAAACGCCGACATCGTGGAAACCGGACCCGTCGAGCTACGAATACAAGCCCCATCCGGACGGGCAGCCGATTTCTTGGGAGAAGTTCCAAGAACTGGGGGCGCGGCACGTCGCCGGAAAAATCCTTTACGAGTGGCCGCCGGAACTGTCGGCGGCGTTCATGCGGTCGGGACCGCGCCGGGAACGGCGGAAAAAGCCCGGTGAGGCGAAATGAAAACGCCCGTTTTCATTTGGTTTTTTGGGGTTATTGTGAAAGCTCCGGCGGAAACGCCGGGGCTTTCCTTATTTCAGGCCAATCCGTGTTTCGGGCTCCAAAAACTGGATGGTTTGGACAAAGCCCGAAAACCGTGGCTTTTCGGGCAGTTTTCCGATAAAATCGGCTTCTGATTGCTCTTTTCTGCGCTGGTAGTCGTGGGCGGCTGCGAGCTCAGATTGGTAGATTTCGTCGCGGATTTCGGCCAATTGGTCGGCGATGTCGGCGGGCGGCTTGGTCTTGTCGAGGTCGCGGGATTTTTCAATCAGCTTGGTCTTCTGGTATTCGTCGGGTTCGTCGGCGGCTTCGATAAGGAGCGCGGCGGACTGTGCGCGGTCGTTTCGGAAATCTCCGTTTTTGCCGTCCCATTCGGCTTTGAGGCGGTCGGCGCGGGCGCGGAGGGCGGCGACGCGCTCGGACGGGATTTGGGAAACCGGGGCGCGTTGGACGGTTTTGGAAACGGGGGAAATGCGGAGCATTTCGAGGCATTCGCCGGAAAAGGATTTTCCGGTTTTGGCGGGGAAACCGATGGCGAATGCCTCAAAGTCACAATTCGCGCTGATGTCGATTTTGAGGATGACCTCGGAATCAATCAAGGCTTGGAGCGAATCGTTGGAGATTCCGGCAAAATGGAAATCGGAGCGGACTTGGCGGGTTCCGGTACGGTGCGGCTCGGCTTTCAAAAAAACATAATCCGGCGCGGCGAATCGGTGAAAGCTGGTCGAATCGTCCCATAAAACGAGTTTTCCGTCGTCGGCCTCGACGGCGTAGGAATTGCCCGAAATGGTGTCAGAACCCCGGCGGACGGACCAGACGACGCGGACGGCGTTCGGGGTTTTCCGCATCTCGCTGGCGACGTGGCGGGGCGTGGAAAAGCTTTGGTTGTAGGATTGCCAAAAGCCGTTTTGTGCCATCGAATAAGAGCCGACGACGACGGCGGAAAAGAGCGCGGTGTAGAGCCATTGGGCGGCGGGGTTCTTGGAACTGACGGCCAACTCGGGCAGGACGGCGATTTTGTCGGAAAACGGGTAAAGGAGCGGAACGCCGGAAATCGTCAATAAATCCAGCAAAATGTGGCTGAAATAGCCGGACGCGAAGAAAAAACCGAAGTTGCCCGGTGTGCACTGCGCGACGACGACGGAGAGTAAAATGGCGACGGGCAGCCCGTGGGTGATTGTCCGGTGCCCGAACCGTCGATGTATGAAATTGCCGAGCGGCGGGCAAGCGTAGAACGCCATTGCGCCGGGCTTGTCGATGTCGGGCAAAAGCGCGGCACAAATGGCGGTGACAACGAGGGCGGGCGATTCGTAGAGGTTCGCGTCGGCGATTGCCCCGGCGACGGCTGAAATCGCAACGCCGCCGATA
>JANOQP010000705.1:0-2723 GCA_031414895.1 Saprospirales bacterium | reverse complement strand
ATGCTTTTCGTGAAACTCTCCTTTACGATCCCCGGGATCTCAATTTTGAAATCTGAATAAACGACCTCGAACTTCGACCTCACGGTGACCGTCCCGCCCCCAACAACGATTTGCCCCGGCAGTGTCATTTTTTTTGTCACGCCGTGGATGGTCATGTCGCCCGTCACGTTGACTTTGTACTCCCCATCGCTCGAAAGTTTAACGCCCGACATATCATCAATCTTCCCTTTAAATGTCGCCTTCGGAAACTTCTCTGACTCCATGTAATTTTCATTGAAATGCTGTTCCATCAACGCCTTTTCAAAGCGGAAACCCTTTATGGTCACGCCAAATTCGACCGCCCCGGTCGCTGCGTCGAGGACTGCGTTTGCCGTTTTGTTGGTTGCCTCGATTTCCTCCATTTTGGTTTTTGAGAAAAAATGAACCTTGCCCTGTTTCGTGAAATAAAGCTGGGCACCTGCCTGATTGGCGAACAAAGCCAGCGTAAAACTGGCGATCAACATCATTTTTTTCATTTTAGAGAATTTTATTGGTGGAAGGTTTTTGAATAATTTGTCCCAAAAAAATGGACTGCATCACTTTATCTCGATGCAGTTTTTCATTTCGAGGGTGAACATGTTTTTGCCCGAACAGGTGCATTTTAGGTTCACTTTTTCGCCAGGTTTGAAATCGGTGCGCGGCGCAGGTTTTGCCTCGGCATTCAGTTCGGCGGAGATTTCATTCTCCTCGCTGCCCGCTTCAAGGTAGACGACCGTCGAGCCCGCGGTCTCCACATTTTTCACCGTGCCGGTCAATGCAATCACCCTGTCCTCCCCGTTCGCGCCTTTTGAAAGGTATTTTGCGTTAGCTGCGTCCTCGTTTTGGTCAAATTCAGCAAAAAGTGCCGCAGCATCGACCGCGATTTCGGCTTTCGCCGAGGCCATGTCCTGGTGCGGTTTGTTCCACATCCGGTAGCCAATGATGCCGCCGATTGCGCCAGCGACGAGCAAAAACAAGAGTATTTTTTTCATATATTAAATAATTGGTTCGCCGTTCAGTTCGCAAATCGGGCAGGAGCGGTTGCCTTGCCCGATTTTGGTGCAAGGAACGCCCGTTTCCATTTTTGCCGCCCATGCCCCAGCCCGTTTTTGATTAAATTAACGGAATCGCCCATCCCATTCCCCAAAAAATAACAATTGGTTTTGCCCAAATTTCTTCCCAGCCCAACGGTTTTTTTTCCAAAGATCGGGCGGACATTTGCGCAAAAATTTTCCCGTGGCAGAAATATCGGAACGCAAAAATTGGCTCAAAAAACTCGGATGGGCCGGCTTTCTCTTCTTTTTTATAAAAGGCCTCGTTTGGCTGGCCGTCATTTTTGGCCTCACGAAAGGGATCAATGGCTGCGATTGAACCCCGTTTTCCAAAATGGCGGCGCGCCCGCTGGTTTTTGGCCGCGACCCTGATTTTTTGGATCATCAGCCTCCCGCGCCCACTTTTCCGCGAACCTTTCAGTCAAATTTTGGAGGACAAAAATGGCGACCTGCTCTCTGCCCGTATCGCCGCCGACGGCCAGTGGCGGTTTCCGGAGGCCGATTCACTGCCCGAAAAATACGTCGTCAGCCTCGTCGAATTTGAGGACCGCCGCTTCTGGTTTCATCCTGGTTTCGACCCAATCGGCCTCACACGCGCCGTCGGCCAAAATTTTTCAAAAAAGAAAATCGTCTCCGGCGGCTCGACCATTTCAATGCAGGTCATCCGCCTTTCGCGGGGCAACCCGGCTCGCACCATTTTTCAAAAAATCATTGAAATCTGGCTCGCCACCCGCCTCGAACTCACCAATTCCAAAAAGAAGATCCTCCGGATTTATGCAGCCCATGCCCCTTTTGGCGGGAATGTCGTCGGCCTCGAAGCCGCATCTTGGCGGTATTTTGGCAAAAAACCGCGCTTGCTAACTTGGGCGGAGGCCGCGATGCTGGCCGTTTTGCCCAATTCGCCCGCGCTCATCCATCCGGGACGGAATCGGCAAGCGCTTTTGGACAAAAGAAACCGCCTCCTTGACCGCCTTTTTTTGGAGAAAAAAATCTCCGCAACCGAGGCCGAACTTGCCAAATCCGAGCCGCTGCCCGGCCAGCCTCAATCGCTCCCCGACTTTGCACCGCACCTTTTGGACAGGCTTTTTTTGGAAAAAAATCAAAAATCGACATCAGCCGGACCGCCCAATTTTCGTCAAAAAACGGCGATAGATCCCGATTTTCAACAACGCTTGACCGAACTACTCGCCCGTCGGCAAGCCATTTATCGCGGCAACGAAATTCACAACCTCGCCGCCGTCGTCCTCGATGTGCGTTCCGGGGCGGTCGTCGCATATGTTGGCAATGTCGTCGGCGCGGGCAAAAACAACGGTGAATCCGTGGATATCATCGCCGCGCCCCGCTCGACGGGGAGTATTTTGAAGCCATATTTATATGCCGCCGCGCTCAATTCGGGCGATATTTTGCCCAATTCGCTGCTCGACGACGTGCCGATGAACTTTGGGGATTACCGCCCGGAGAATTTTGTCCCCACTTTTGATGGCCTCGTGCCTGCCCGCCGTGCGCTCGTCCGGTCGCTCAATGTGCCGTTTGTCAATCTTTTACAGCGGTTCGGGCTGGAAAAATTTCATTTTTCGCTCAAAAAAATCGGGCTCACCACCCTAAACAAACCTGCGGAACATTATGGCCTATCACTTATTTTGGGCGGCGCGG
>JANOQP010000704.1:0-2867 GCA_031414895.1 Saprospirales bacterium | reverse complement strand
GTGAAACCTCGCGCCAGCGTCATGCACCAAAAAAGGCCACGCCCAATCACGGGGTGGCCTTTTTTGATGTTGATTTTGGGCTTGAACTTGAATTTCACCTATTCCCCGCCGTCGGACTTGGCCTTGTCGATGGAATATTGGGCGACGTTTTTGCCGACCACAAGACCGACTTCGCAATCGGTGCGGTAATGGATGCCGCCATAGATCCGCGATTCGGAGGCCTCCTTGGCCAACCGGTCCATGTTTGCCGATTCGGATGGAAAAAGGTGGCCCAAAACCGCTGCCGCCGCCGCCGAAAACGTCGAGTGGCCACTGATAAAAGCCGGGAAGTTCGGCACCCCGATCGCCGTTTTGAAACTTGGGTCGAACGTCGATGGGCGCGGGTTGAAATAAAAATATTTCGTGTGCCAACAGACGATGCCGCCGTCGGCCATGGCGGTGTTCAGGTACAAAAAGTTGCGGGCCGTGCGGAGCGGGTTGAGCTGGTTTTTGATGGCCAGTTCGCAGGCCGTGCGGTTCCAATGGCCCGGCGGCGTGTAGGTGGATGGGCCGTCCGACCAAAAATTGGCGATCCGCCGCTCATCGGACGACAGGCTTTTTTGAAAGCCGCGCAGTTCTTCCATTTCCGCTTCAAATTCGGCGGATCCGGTCGAGGGCGGGGCCGCCGGGCGAAGTGCCGCCGCCGACGGGATGAACCACGGTGTGACGTTCCCAAAAGTGGGCAACATCGGTGGGCGGGCGGGGGTTTCGAGGCTTTTCCACGGTTTTTCGCCGCTTGCAACGATGGTCGAGTCGAGCGGTTTGATGATGGCCTGGTTGTTGGCCGCGCCCATTTTGTCGGTTTTGCCACGCGCAATGAACAGTGCGGCAACCTTGCGGCCCAGCGAATCGCCCGCCGAAATGTCCGAACGGACATTTGCGCCAGCCCACAAACGGGCATTTTTTGCCTCCTCGGCCTTCGTCGCCAAAAATGTTTTTTCATTGGGGAACAACCATGAAAGCACCTCGCGCGAGGCCGCAGCGACCACTGCATCTTCCGACGGATAGCTGGCAAGGTCGTTTTTTTCGATAAAATTGACGGCCACGGTCGCGTCATAAGTATAAGGTGCTTTCCGCGCATGGGTGCGTTTTGCGGCCCAGCAGGCGACCAATGCGTCAAAATTGGCCGCGCTCCAATAGGCTAAACCGCGCGAGGCATAGGGCGGGTTTGCGAACGGAAATTGCGGGTATTGGTCCGGTTTCGTCGCGTCCGGCAGCGGGTATTTGCCCAAAACGGCATCATAGGCGGGCGGCAAATTGTACTTTGCCATCAGTTGGTTGGCAATTTCGTTCCAGCGGGCGACGCTGTTGCTGCCCCAGTATTTGACCGCACCTTCCTGCTCGGAAGTCAGGTTTGCGCTCAACGATTTCACCTCCACAATCTCCGAAAGATAGGCCGCATCGGTCGCGGGAAATGGGGCAGGCACGGCAATTTGGGTGGCCGAGGCCAACAGGACGGGCTTCCAATCGCCGCCGTTTTCGTCGAGGCTGGCGTATTTATAAGGCTCAAAAGAGAGGCCGGGTTGCACGTCCTTTCCGCAAGAAAACACCATCAAAGTGATGGCAGAAATTGCTGCGATTTTGTTGTAAAACTTCATTTGAAAATTATTTTTTGTTGTTCAAAATGAGAACAACCGATTTTGTAAATATTGAAATTGTAAAAAATAATTTCTATGAAAAATAAAATTCACCTGATAAATATTTCGATGAAAAGTATTTTTCGCAGAATTATTTATTGAGGATAGAAAAGCAAGATTGTTTATTTTAAAACCTCTTTTTTGCCCTTTCCGTAGACCCCAAATTGATACGCCAATCCGCCCCCGATGGAGGTCGCCTGCCCAACATTTCGCCCCGAAAGCGTGTAGCCGCCCATCACGATGATGCTCAAACCGAGGCGCTTCGGGAGGTAATATTGGACCGTGCCGGTCACGCGTGTCGCGTCCATATTATTGGAGATAAATGGCATATCGTTGCGCCGGATGTCCGAGTCGCTACGGGTGTCCATGATCGCATAATTGAGGTTCACCTTCAAAAAATTGTTCAAAAAACCGATGGTCGCCGAGTAGTCCGCCATGTTCGGCATATCGACATCATTGGTGTAATAGGGCGTGTCGCCGACGTAATAGAACGTCCGGTCGATCTTCGAATTGGAGCGTGAGGTGTAGCCGGCCTGTCCACCGACGAGCAGGCCCATTTTGAGGCGATATTGGAAAATGGCGCGGGCCGAGGCCGTTTTTGCGCCGACGCCGACGCAGAGCGGGAGATAATCCGCTGTGTATTTCCTGATCGGCACCGAAAAACCGAGCGTGGTCATCAAATCGAGCTTGCCGGGGCCAATTTCGCGGGAAAACGGGCGGATCTTGGCGGCGAGCGAAAAATCTTGAAAGCCCTTTTCGGACTTCAATGTGCCGGCCGATGCCTCATTTTTGAACCACGGGAGCGCGGTGACGAGGTTGATCCGATCGGTCAAACCGAATGCGACCATCGGCATTACCATCGTCGAGGTGACCTCGCCGAGGTTCGGGTTGTCGCGTTTGAGCGAGCCTTCCCAATAGTCCGTCCAAGTGTCCTGTCCGGCCATGAGGGCGGCGCAAACTTCGCCCCGGGCCATCATGATGCCGTCGGTAAAGGTTTGGGCCGTCGCGCTTTTTCCAATAAGGAAAATGGCCAAAATTGCCGCAGTAAAGCGGAAATTGTATCGAAAATTCATGAATTAAATGATTTTAAAAAAGATTAAAACTTGTGGGACAAAGGTAGGAATTGGAGGTTCGGTGGCTCGGTGCGGGCGGCGTTGGGGGGATTTCTTATAAAAATTTTAGCGTTCTGGC
>JANOQP010000703.1:0-8311 GCA_031414895.1 Saprospirales bacterium | reverse complement strand
CTTGGCGATGCGCTCGCGCAAATGGGCGAGGCCGATGCGGCGGTCGCGTATTGGCAAAAGGCGAAGGCCAAGGGGCTGAAGTCTTCGCGGATCGACCAGAAGATTGCGGAGCGGAAGGTTGAATAATTGCCGATTAATGAGGGGATGACTTCAAGTCATCCCCTCATTTTTCACAAAAAAATGCGCCAACTCATTGACAATCAATGAATTGGCGCATTTTTTTGGCCGAAATTCGAATCAGTTCAATTGGTCGGCAGACCGAGTTTCAACTTGACTTGTTTCGTGATGTCGAGCGTTTCGTCGGCATATAGCAGTACGCCGGTCGAGCTGTCGAAAACGATGAGGAGGCTCATTTCCGCGCCGACGGCCTTCATGGCCGTGTTCACTTTGTCGAGGATGGGTTGGTAGAGTTTTTCCTTTTTCGCGCCCATTTCGGTGTACATCTGCTGTTCGTACGCGCCAATTTCGGCCTCGGCAGCTTGGAGGGCCGCGCCTTCGTCTTCATATTGTTTGCGGGCGATTTCACCTGCAGTTTGGCGTTTTTCGAGGTCGGCGGCTTTTTTTTGCAAATCCTCGACCATCATTTGGCCCTTTTTTTGGAGCTGTTTCTGGAAGGCTTCGAGGTCGGCGTCGGCCTGTTTGATCTCGGGCAGTTCTTGGAGGAGCGCCACGGAGTTTGTGTAACCAAATTTCTGGGCCGAGAGGCTGTTCACGGAGAAAAGACCGAGACAGACAAGGCCGAGAATCAATGTTTTTTTCATTATGAAAATTAAGATGGAAAATTGTTGGTAAAAGAATTCGGGGCGAAAGTAATGATGATTTTGAAATGCGAAATACGGATTTTGCCCCGCAAAGCATTGTTCAGCAAACTTTAACCACCAAGCAAAAAGCCCCCGCTGGCGACAACGGGGGCTTTTTCAGGAGGCAAAAGGGGCAATTTTTCACGGAATTTGGAGCGCACCGGTCTTCGCGGAATACCGAAGGATGTTTTCGATCGCATCGTCGGAGGGCTGGAACCGGGCCTTGGGGAGCGCCATTTTCGTTTCGAGGAGGCTCGAAAACTCGGCCCTTGCGGAGCGGTCGTTTTCGAGTTCTTGGGAAAAATCGAGGGCTTCGGAGGCGCTCATTTCGCGGTAGATGAACCGCATCATGTCGAGGTGTAAGGATTCTTCCATAGGCTGGGACGGGAGCGTATTTATTTTAGATTTTGAAGAAATTTTGTATGAAATCAATGCGCTTTAAACCTTTTCGAATGGCCGATTATTGCGCGGGGCAAAAATTTTAGCAAAAAATATTTTTTGGCCGCGCCGCCAGATTTGCCGGATGGTTGGTTTTTTTTGCGCTCCAATCCCCAAAATCTACACCATATATATATGACTCAAAAAATGCCCTTTTTCGTCCTTGCGGTCGCCGTGCTTTTTTCATGCCGCCCGCCCGAATCGCGCGAACCGTCGGGAGAGGTGCTCCGTGTCTTTCCGGAATATGCCAAAAACAACGACCTGCGGCAATTCCAGATTGATACGCACCCGGGGCCACGCGATGCCCAAAAATCCGTCGAGAGCGACCGGAACGCCGTCGAGCCTGTTTTTGAAAAAAATGCCCGGGAGGTGTCGGGCGAAAACGATTCGATCTCGCGCGCCTATTTGACCGGAAAGTATGAGCCCTCAAAAGACGACCGCTTCGTGCTTGTCGGCAAAAAATGGGGCAACAAAACGATGTACCTTCGCCGAGAGACCTATGCGGCTTTTGAAAAAATGGCCGAGGCCGCCGAGGCTGACGGAGTTTTGTTAAAGATCATTTCCGCGACCCGGACCTTTGCGCAGCAAAAAAATATTTGGGAGTCAAAATGGACTGGAAAAACCCTCGTCGAGGGCCGCAGCCTCGCCAAATTCATCGCCGACCCGAAAAAACGCGCCGAAAAGATCCTCGAAGTTTCGTCGATGCCCGGCACCTCGCGGCACCATTGGGGCACCGACATCGACCTCAACAATTTGAGCGACGGGTATTTTACCAAAAAGAACTCGTCGGGCGAGAAGATCTACAAATGGCTCTCGGCCCATGCGCACGAACACGGTTTTTGCCAGCCCTATTCCGCCGGGCGGATGCAGGGCTATACCGAGGAAAAATGGCACTGGTCGTACCTGCCGTTGAGCCGCCCGCTGTTGAAATCGGCGAAAAACCAATTGACCGATGACGAGATCAGCGGTTTTTTGGGCTCGGAAACAGCGGTCGAGATCGGGGCTGTGAAAAATTATGTCCTCGGGATAAACCCGGAATGTTTTTGAAAACGGCTGTCGGCCAACGGCTGACGGAAACGATTTGGACCGGGGCAAAATTCAACCAATTCAACTTTTTCAACCATGACCAAACCATTTCACCTTCAAAACTGGATCGCCGAAAACCGCCATTTGCTCGTCCCGCCCGTCGGCAACCGGCAGATTTATCTGGACAATTCCGATTTCATCGTGATGGTCGTCGCCGGGCCGAACGGTCGGAAGGACTATCATTTTGAGGAGGGCGAGGAGCTTTTTTACCAGCTCGAAGGAGAGGTCACGGTCAAAATGATCCACCCGGACGGACGGCCAGAGGATATTGTCGTCCGCGAGGGCGAGATGTTTTTGCTCCCTCCGCGCACGCCGCACTCCCCGCAACGGGGCGCTGGAACGATTGGCCTCGTCCTCGAACGGCACCGGCAACCGGGCGAGGTCGATAAACTGCTCTGGTTTTGCGAAAACTGCAAAAAGCCGCTGCACGAAGCTGGTTTTGAACTGAAAGATATCGGCTCGCAGATCCGGTCGGCCATTGAGGCGTATCGATCGGACGAAAAGGCGCGGACCTGTTTGCATTGCGGGACGGTGATGGAAGTTTAAGGTTTCGAGTTTTGGGTTTCGAGTTTGGAGTGGGGGGACGAAAGGCGATTTTTTAAGGGTAAAATTTGATCGTGCTTTTCGCGTTTTTGAAAATGGGCGGCCTGATTTTTTAAAAAAAAAGCCCATTTGCCACGCCGACGGATTTTTTTCAAAATGACAAAGCGGCTTTTTCAAAAGTGCTTTTTCAAAAAAAAACAGCCATGAAAAAACAGATTTTTACACTCGCCATCCTTTTTTCAGCGGGCATTTTAATGGCGCAGGACGCTGTGTTCAGCCAGTTTTTTGCCAATGGCTTGCAGCTTAACCCGGCATTTGCAGGATCTGCATTCGCGCCCCGCGTCGGTCTCCAATACCGCCACCAATGGCCCGGCGTGAACAATGCGTACCAAACCTATTCGGCGAGTTTTGAGCAATCGTTGCCGACGCTCAACAGCGGCATCGGTTTCATCGCGCAGGGCGACAACGCTGGCGCGGGCATTTATAAAACGAACCGTTTTGGGCTGGTCTATTCGTATAGCTTGACGATCAACGAGGGGCTTTTTGTGAAATTTGGGATGGAGGCCGGGCTGCACCAGGTCAATCTCAATTGGGACAAACTCGTCTTCCCCGACCAAATCGATGTCGTCACCGGCCCGACGCTCCCGAGCGACGAAACCCGCCCGGCCGTGACCTCGCGCAGCGCGTTTGATGCCTCGACGGGGCTGCTGATTGTCGGTGAAAAACTATATGGCGGCCTTGCTCTTCGACATTTGAACACACCGAACACCCAGCTTTTGCCCCTTGACAACCGGCCCAGCGTCGGCGGCGGCCTGCCGATGCGCGTGAGCCTGCACGGCGGCGCGGAATTCACCATCACGGAGGGCAATAATCTGCGCCCGGCCTCGTTTTGGTCGCCGAATTTTCTTTTTGAGTCGCAAGGGCCGTTCAAACAATTGAACGTCGGGGCGTATGCGGGCATCGGCCCAATGTTTGGCGGGCTTTGGTTTCGCCACACTTTTGGGAACGCGGACGCAACAATCCTGCTCCTTGGGGTGAAACAAGGGATTTTCAAGCTCGGTTTGAGCTACGATACGACCATTTCGGGGCTTTCTGGGCGCACGGGCGGTACCTATGAAATCTCGCTCGGTCTCCTTTTTGACCAAGACAAATACGCGCAGCAGAAGCATCGTCGGGGGCAGATGAACAACTGTTTGAACATGTTCAGGTGAAATTTTTCGGGGCATGGAATTGAATCAGCAATGTTTGGTTAGCTTTGCGACCACATTTTTTATAAACACACACGGGTTAATCTTTTTAAGGTAAAATTTAATTCATGAAACAACTGCTTAAATTCGGCACTGTCTTCAGCCTCGCCATGCTTGCTCTGGCATCGTGCGGCAAAAAAGAAAAATCACTGACCACCGGCTGGAACTACAACGACCAAAAATGGGGCGGTTTTGAAAAACTGAACTACGAGGGACAGGCCACCGGGCCAAACCTCGTCCTCATCGAAGGCGGTACTTTCACGATGGGCGACACCGAACAGGATGTCACCTACGACTGGAACAACGTTCCGCGCCGCGTCACCGTCTCGTCCTTTTATATGGACGAAACCGAGGTCTGCAACTCCGATTATCGCGAGTACCTCTATTGGACATTGCGCGTTTTCAGCGAGCAATACCCAGAGGTCTGGAAAAAGGCCCTGCCCGACACGCTCGTTTGGCGTGACGAACTGGCCTTCAACGAGCCTTATGTCGAGACCTACCTCCGCCACCCATCGTACGACGAATATCCCGTCGTCGGTGTGAACTGGAACCAAGCGAACGATTATTGCAAATGGCGCACCGACCGCGTGAACGAGATGATCCTCATCGAGCGCGGCGTGTTGAACCCAAACCCCGACCAAAAAAACGAGGACAACTTCAATTCGGAGGCCTATCTCGTCGGTCAATATGAAGGCTCCGTCCGCAAGAACCTTCCGGACAAACGCACGGGCGGCGAGC
Organism: Saprospirales bacterium; assembly: GCA_031414895.1. Lineage (GTDB taxonomy): Bacteria > Bacteroidota > Bacteroidia > Chitinophagales > Saprospiraceae > JANOQP01. The sequence continues at coordinate 3,459 of JANOQP010000703.1, read as the reverse complement.
GCAAAGTGCGTTTCGAGGACGGCATCATTTTGCCAGCCTATCGCCTCCCGACGGAAGCTGAATGGGAATATGCGGCCCTCGGACTAGTTGGCAACGTCACCGCTTCCAAAGACGAACTTATCTCCGATCGCCGAATCTATCCATGGGACGGCAACACGGTTCGCTATCAAAAGCGCAACAAATATCAAGGTAAGATCCTCGCCAACTTTAAGAAAAGCGGTGGTGACTACGGTGGTATGGCCGGAAACCTGAACGATAAAGCGTTCATCCCGAGCAATATCCGCTCGAACTATCCGAACGATTATGGCCTCTATAACATGGCCGGAAACATCAATGAATGGACGCTCGACCTTTTCCGCCCGATGACCTCGCTCGACCTTTCGGACATCGACAACCATGACCTCAACGCTTATCGCGGAAACAATTTCCAAACGAAAGTGCTTGACCCAGAGACCGGAAACCCGGTCGAAAAGGACAGCCTTGGCCGCTTGAAATACCGCACCGTGGACTCCACCGAGACAGTCAACCGCGACAACTACAAACGCGCCGATGTCTATAACTACCTCGACGGCGACAAGGAATCCAACGCAACCTATCAAGAATCTGGCGTTTCGACCCTCATCACTGACAAGTCGCGCGTCATCAAAGGTGGCTCATGGGCCGACCGCGCTTATTGGCTCTCCCCTGGCACCCGCCGTTTTATGGAAGAAGACCACAGTTCGCGTTCAGTCGGTTTCCGCTGCGCAATGACCCGAACCGGTGGCCCCACCGGCAACGAGGACAACGCCGGGAACCAGTTCAAGACGAAGAAGAAAAAGGTGAAGCGGAAGTACAAATAAGGAAAAAGTCAAAAGGTAAGGGGCAAAAATTGCTGCTCCCTTTTCTGAATAAACAAAACCCTGATGGTCGTGAAGGTCATCAGGGTTTTGTTTTTTTGGGCAATTTCCAGGGTTCCCGCTCGCAAAGTTCATTCCCCCTCCTGGTACATTTCCTCCACAAGATTCGAAAATTTTTCCATCAAGACCCCGCGCCGAAGTTTCAGCGTCGGCGTGAGCTCGCCCGTTTCAGCTGCCCATCGTTCGTGGACGAGCCGGTAATGCCGGATGCGTTCGTGCGCCGCGAGTTCCTCGTTTTTTTCGGCAATGAGTTTTTTGAAAAAACGCTCCACTTTTGGGTTCAACAACATGAATTGCGGGGCCGTCCAATGGATTTTTTGGGAAATGCACCAATTTTCGAGCGCAGCGAAATCGGGCAAAATGACCGCCACGACCGATGGCCGGTTCAGCCCGATGACCAGGGCGTTTTCGATGAAACCCGTCGCAACCAATTGATTCTCAACGAATTCGGGTGCGACGAATTTGCCGGAACTGGTCTTGAAAATATCCCGCGCCCGCCCTGTGATCTTCAAAAAACGTTTGTGGACGAGCATCCCGATATCGCCTGTTTTGAGCCAGCCGTCGGGCGTGAAATGGGCCGCCGTTTCGTCCGGGCGGTTCAAATAGCCCATGAAAACATTGAGGCCGCGCACCTCAATCTCACCGGACCCGTCGGGGTTTGGGTTGCTCAAACGAAGTTCGACACCGGGCACTGCGATGCCGACCGTCCCAAAATGGTTTCCGCCCGGCTCAAAACGGTTGAACGAAATGACGGGCGAGCTTTCCGTCAGTCCATAACCTTCGCGCACCGGGAGGCCGGCCGCCGAAAAAAGCCGCGCCAATTTCGGTTGCAAAGCTGCCGCCCCGACCACGATGCCCACGACCCGACCGCCGAGCGACCGCCGCCAACGGCGAAAAACGATGAGATCGGCCAACCAAAGCCGAAAATGATAATCGGGCGTGACGGCCTCGAAACCTTTTGACGGGAAACGTTCGCCGAGACCGATGGCCCAATCCAATATTTTCCCAAAAAAAGGGTTCACCCGCGCCTTGTGACCGATGATCACGCCGTGCATTTTTTCCAAAAAACGCGGCACCGTCGCGAAAAAATGGGGCCTGATCTTTTTGATCTCGGCCAACGTAAGTGATTGATTGTCAAGATAATAGAGGGTGCAACCCGCCGCAATCGAGGTCAGCGAGATCATCCTTTCAAAGACATGGCTCAACGGCAAAAAACTCGCCACGACCATCCCTTCGCCGAGCGGCGCGATGGCCAGCGTGGCCTTTATATTGGACACCAAATTGGCATGGGAAAGCATCACGCCCTTCGGTTGGCCGGTCGTGCCAGAGGTGTAAATAATGGTGGCGAGATCGGTTTCGCGGTTTTTTTCGCGGGCGGCGACAATCTGGGCGGCCTCGAATTCGGCTGGCGCGCAGGCGAGGTCTTCCCAATTTTCGGCATTTTCGATGGGCTCGAACGACCATTTTTTTTCCAAAAAAACATTTGCCTCGGACAGCTTTTCGAGCATTTTTTGGTTCGAGACAAAACAGCCCCGCAGCCCGGCATCTTTGATGATAAAAGCAATTTCGTCGGGTCGCGCCGTCGAATGGATTGGCACCGTGACGATGCCGATTTGTAGGCAACCGTGGTCGGCGAACTGCCAACGAGGGCTGCCCGCGTGCGCCAAAATGCCGATCCGATCGCCGCGCTGGAAACCGGCGGTCAAAAGCCCCGCGCTCACCTTTTCAATTTCGGCGAGGCACCCGGCGGTCGAAAAACCCGCCCAATTGCCGTCGGCCAATCGGCTGGCGAGGGCGATTTTTTGGGGGAAACGGGCATTTTGGTAATGAAAAATATCGGAAAGACGGGTGAAATTCATTTCAAGGTCCGGATTTTAATAGAATTTTGCGGCCTAAAACTACCCGACAAAGCCATTCATGAACCTAAATTTTTTTTCAAAAAATGAAAAATACAGACCCACTAATCGACCCCGAACTCCGTCGTCTCGATCAATTGGCCAACCTTCTGGACAACAAATTCAAAGTGCCGGGGACCGATTTTCGCTTTGGCCTTGACGCTATTTTGGGACTGATCCCATATGTGGGCGATTTGAGCGGCTTCCTCGTTTCGGGCATTTTGGTCAGGACGATGGCCAAAAAAGGCGCGGGCGTGGGCATCATGCTCCAAATGGTGGGCAATATTTTGATCGATGCGGCAGTCGGGCTGATCCCACTGCTGGGCGATTTTTTCGATTTTGGCTTCAAGGCAAACCGCCGGAACGTCGACCTTTTGAAAAAATATTACGCATCCGGCGAGCCGCGGCCCGATGCGCGCTGGTCGCTTTTTTTCATCTCGCTGTTGCTGATGGCGGTGCTGGGCGGGATGTTTTGGGTGACATTTAAAGGCATCGCGTGGGTTTTTGGCGCGATTTCGGGGATGTTCTGAACACTCAAACTTAAACCAAACTTATCCATCGTCTGTTTCGAGAAGCCGATATTCGCGGCCAATTTCAAAAAGCCGCATCTATTTTCATTCAAATAATACTTTCGAAAAGCCGGGCGTAATCAGGCGGTGACTTTAAGT
>JANOQP010000702.1:0-1513 GCA_031414895.1 Saprospirales bacterium | reverse complement strand
CCAAAACTGCCTCCCGTTGATGAAAAACGGGGGCCGGATCGTCGCCATTTCGAGCACCGGGAGCCAGCGTTTCAACCAAGATTACGGTGCGCTCGGCGTGGCAAAAAGCACCCTCGAAAGCATGGTCCGTTACCTTGCCGTCGAACTGGCCGGGCTGGGCGTTCAGGTAAATGGCGTGGTCGCGGGGCTGGTCGAGGGCGAAAAACTGCCGCCGTTCCCCGAGATCGAGGCCGTTCGGGCGGAAACCCTGCGCCGAACGCCCGCCAAACGCCTCGGCAGCCCATCCGATGTTGCAAAGGCCGTCGCCTTTTTGCTGCTCGATGCGGAATGGGTCGTCGGCCAAAACCTCATCGTGGACGGCGGTTATTGTTTGACATGAAATATCTGTTTGGGTGATGGGCCATCACGTCGACGGATTTTTACAAAATGACAAAGCATGAAATTGCTCGACAAAAAAAGGGCCTTCATCACCGGGGGATCGCGCGGGATCGGGGCCGAAATCGCGCTGATTTTTGCCGAAAACGGCGCGGAAACCGGTTTTTCCTTCCAAAAAAACGGGGCCGCCGCCGCCGAGGCCCTCGCCCGGCTCGATGTTTTTGGGAAAAAAAACCGCGCCTTCCGTTGCGACGTTTCACGGCCCGACGAGGTCGAACGGACAATGGCCGAGTTCCTCGAAACCTTCGGCGGCATCGATATTTTGGTCAACAACGCGGGCATCACCGACGACTGTTTATTGGGCGAAATGCCCCTCGAAAATTGGGAAAAAGTGATCGCCACCAACCTGACTGCCGCATTTTTGCACACCCGCGCCGCGCTCAAAACGATGGTCGCGCAGCGGCACGGCACGATCGTGAACATCAGTTCCGTGGTGGGGCTCCGCGGCAATGCCGGGCAGGCCAATTACGCCGCCTCAAAGGCCGGATTGATCGGCCTTACGCAATCCATCGCGCGGGAGGCCGGTGGCCGTGGCATCCGTTGCAATGCCATCGCGCCCGGCATCATCGAGACCGAGATGACCGAAAAAACACGGCCCGGCCCGGATTTTTTGAAAAAAAACATCGACCTTCGACGCACCGGAACTGCCCGGGAAGTGGCCGAGGCCGCCCTTTTTTTGGCCTCCGACCGGTCGAGCTATGTGACCGGACAGGTGCTTTCGGTGTGCGGCGGGTTTCACCTTTAAACTGGTTTTTTATGAAGACGATCTCCCTTTGGGCCCTGTTCAACCCCGTCCTTTCGCGGGCCATTATCGCGGTCTGCTATCTGTTTTTGGCGGTGGCGGCGGCCTATTTGGGGGTGCTGCTCTTTGCCGAAGGGGTGGTCATCCCGCGGACAGTTTTCAATATTGGTTTCGGGGCCTATTTGGTAGCAATCATCTGTTACCCGATCCGCCGGGCGCGGTTTTCCTTTTGGAAAAAGACCTTTTTGAAACAGAAATCGATGGATGCGCTCATCGTCGGGAGCTATGTGGCGATGGTGGTCTCGATCGCCAATTTTGACGCGCACGCGGCCTTCG
>JANOQP010000701.1:0-2203 GCA_031414895.1 Saprospirales bacterium | reverse complement strand
AAGTGGAAAATGCCATGGAATAAAAACCATCCATTGGTTTTCCCAAGTCGCAATAAATCGCTGCACATCCCGCCCCCGCAGCAAGGGTTTGATGATTTCTGCGCATTTCGGGTCGGCAGCGACGAGGGCATTTTTGGTCGCGTCGGAAATAATAAAGGCTTCGTTGAAACCTGTTGTTACACCTCTGAAAAACTCAAAACCAAAGTCTTTCAAAAGTTTGCTGCCCGTTTCAATCATCGTTTTCACCGCCAACGTCTGCGAATCGCCGATGCTCCAAGCCTCGTGGGTCAGCCCAGAAACGCGGGTGCTGTTTTTTTGAAAAAAGGAATCGAGCGGTTGTTCGGGGCTGAAATCCTGCCCGACAACGGCGGCCAAAAGCCGGTCGGCAAACCGTGATTTTTGGGTCAAAAGGATGTTCGTTTCCACGATTGCCGCCTCGAAAATCTGGCTGTCCTCAAAATTGATGAGTTGCAGCGGGTTGGTTTGTTGGGTAAAAAAGCGGCGCAAGGCTTCGCCGTATTTAGTTTTCAACCAAGAATTGGAGGTGATAAAAACGAGGCAGCCGTCTTTTCGCAACAATTCCACGCCCCTTTCATAAAAAAGGCAGTACAAATCGCCCGTTTTTTCATAGGTTTTGAAACCCTGTTTTTGAAAGACCGCCGTCCAATCTTTCATTTTTTGCAATTGCACATACGGCGGGTTCCCAATCACCAAATCAAACCCCTTTTCAATGCCAAACATCCACTGCGGGTCAAAAAAGGGTGCGGAGGCGTTTTGGTCGAAGGGGTTCCAGTCGGCGAGTTGGTCGCTTTGGCCGCCCATGGCGAGGGCATCGAGTTTGGTTTTGATTTGAGCGCGGAGGCTTTCGTCCTGTGCGCGGAAGCGTTTTTTGTCCGCATATTTTTTGGCCGAAAACATGCGGTGGTGCAGCCGCTCGCGCTCGTCGAGGAGCGATTCGACGGCCATTTTGGCGAGGTTGGCGTTTTCGAGGCCAATCAACGTGTTGGCCGCCACGAACTTGGTTTCGAGGTTCGGCAGCGAAAGAATGCCCCGATTTTCGGCCCCGTCGTCGGCTTTTTGGTCGCAAATGAGCGAGATGAAAAAGCGCAATTTGGCAATCTGCACCGCGATCGGCTGGATATCGACGCCATAGATGCAGTTTTCGATGAGGAAAAGTTTGCGCCCGTAGTCGAGTTCGTTGCGGTCAAAAGCGCGTTCGATGCCCGCGATGGCCTCGTCGCGGGCGTTCGGGTCCTCGATGCGCTCGGCGTTCCGGATTTGGCGGCGTTTCCATTTTTCATTTTGCGGGTCGAGTTTGTGCAAAATGGCGACCATCCGGTGCAAAATGCCCATCGGGAACGCGCCCGAGCCGCAGGCCGGGTCCAATATTTTGCACTCATCGAGCGCGGCGATGAGGCCTTCGATGTCCGCTGTTTTTTCAAAAGGCTGCGCGTCGGTCGGCGAAAAAAGGGCGCGGAGGTTTTTGTCGAGTTCGGCCTCGCGCCCGAGCCAACGGCTGGCGTTTGGCTGCGTTTCGAGCGAAATTTGGCCTTTTCGGTTCGGCAATTCGCCAAAAAGGGCGGTTTGCGCCTTGCCGAGTTCGAGGTGTCCGGCGTGGCTTTCGAGGAGTTTGTTTTTCAAAAAAGCGAGGAGCGACTCGTCCACCATGTAATTGACGATTTCGCGGGGCGTGTAAAACGAGCCGGTCTGTTTGCGGGCGGTCGTTTTGGTTTCGGGATTGTACGAAGCGAGGAGGTTCTCGAAAATGCGGCCCAAAAGTTCGGGGTCGAGCGCGACCTCTTCTTCGAGCGGGGTGTTTTCGGCGATGGTGAATTTGTAGTCGTTGAGGATATTGATGAGGCCGCGCACCTCGTATTTCTTGTTTTTGGTGCCGTAATCCTCGTTGAGCGCGTCAGTGTTTTCGGTGTTTTTTTGAAAAAAGAGGAAATTCGGGACGCTCGGCTGTTTGGCTTTTGTCCCCGAAAAACCGTCCACAATCTCGCGGTCGTTGTCGAGGCACTCAAAAAGGCCGCCGTTCAAAAAGGGTATTTTCTCAAAAAGTTGGAAGGCGCGTTCTTTGTTTTTGAAAAGTTCGGCGTGCCGAAAGAGGTTTTTGATGCCGTAGTTTTCATTTTTTCCCTGAAAATTTTTGTCGGAAACAAAAGCGCGGCTGCCCATTTCTTGGTTGAGCGTCGCAAAAAAC
>JANOQP010000700.1:0-1830 GCA_031414895.1 Saprospirales bacterium | reverse complement strand
CGCTCCCGGCAGCACAAAATGCCATCCACTTATTGCCCGTCTGGGAGCCGGGCGTCGTCGCGAGCCTTTATGGCATGGCCAGTTGGCAGATCAACCCCGAATTCTTCTCACCAGAACTTGCCCTGCATTTCCCAAAGCTCGATACGGTGGAAAAACAGTTGAAGGTGGTCGTCAATATTTTACACGCGCTCGGAAGGGTCGTCGGGATGGATGTCGTGCCGCACACCGACCGATATTCGGAACAGGTTTTGGCAAATCCAGGCTATTTTGAATGGCTCGTCCGCGATGATTTGCGGATTTTGAACCACTTGATCAATGTCGAACTTTACGTCAAACAGGCCATTTTGGATTTTGTTCGGCATCAAGGGAGCGCTGTCAAAGGCATTGGCATCCCAATAACAACCGATGCCTTTTTCGGTGCGCAATTCCCTGAAAATCAACGACTTAAAGTACTTTTTGGCGAGCCGAACGACTATGCCGGCCGCCTCGAGCGCCGAAAAAAACTCATCCGTGAGCTTTATAAATTCGGTTTCGAGACCGCCCCGGCAACGATGGGCCCGCCCTATCGCGGCCTCGAAGTGGACGCATCGCCAGGTGCCTTGACCATCGACGAAGAAGGCCGTTCGTGGCGCGATTTTCGGATAAAAAACCCGCAAACGTTCAGTCGCGCCTTCGGCCCTTTGACGCGCTACAAACTCTACGAACCGCTTGACGACAACCAAGATTGGCAGCTCGATTTCTCAAAACCGGTGCCGGAGGTTTGGCAATATGTCTGCGAAAAATACGCCGCCGTCCAGCGCGATTTCAATTTCGATTTTATGCGCGGCGATATGTCGCACGTCCAAATGCGGCCCGGCGGCGTACCGAAAGATGCCAAAAACGACCCCTATTACGACCTCCTTGGCGCGGTCAAAAACCATGTTTTGGCCGAAAAACCCTGGTTCGGCTATTTCGCCGAAAGCTTCCTCGCACCGCCCGGAGAAATGGCCTACGGCAACGAGCTCGACCACCTTGAAGCCTCCCATGCCGATTCCACTTTGGGGAATTTGCAGGACGAACCCGTTGGCAGTCAAGCATTTATGGAAATGTTTTCCGATTATGCGATGTGGAACGAGACCCGCGATTTCTCCCCAAATTTCACCATCCTGACCGCCGACAAGGACGACCCGCGCTTTGACAAATACTTTTTGAGGGGCAACGAGGCCCGGTTTTTCATCTATCTTTTCCTCTCAGATATGCCCTCCTATATGGCCCTCGGTTTTGAGTGCCGCGACCCCCACCCGACCCCTGCGCCAAACGAGCATTATTCGAAGCTCTATGTTTTTCAGGAAAAAAATGGGCCAAAAGCGACCAACGGCCCGTTCGTTTTTGGCCAAAACAGAACGCTTTTCGATGCGCTGACCCGCATGAAGGTTTTGTCCGACAGGATCTTTGAAACAATCAAGGGCAGCACCACCGATTGGCTCATCCGACCTGACCGTTCGGGCGAAAAAAAGGTCGTTGCCTGGACGCAAAAAGGGCTGGCCAACTATGTTTTTGTCGTCAACCTCGATTGCGATTTTGATGCGCCGACGGCCTTTTTTTATTTTGAAAAAGAGTTAGTGGAACTGGGCGGTGAGTTTATTGAATCCCCATTTTTCGCGATCTTTTCCACTCATTTGGACAGCCAATGGGGCGAAAGCCTTCATGGGGCCAATCATTTATTTGCCATAAAAAAAATGCTCGCCGGCGAGGCGCGGGTTTATCGGGACATCAACGCGAACACGATATAATATAACCCAAGTTGCGCGGTAGTCGCTCGTGAGGGTCTGCGACCCGATACGTTCCGTT
>JANOQP010000699.1:0-8918 GCA_031414895.1 Saprospirales bacterium | reverse complement strand
GGTTGGTTTTTGGCTTTTGTGCATTTATCACCCGAAAGGGAATAATGCTCAAACCACCTTCTCCGCCCGCCTTTCCTCCAAAAACGCCCGAACCGACGATACCGAGATTGTTTTTTCGGCAAAAAAAGTCGCCGCCTCGATGGCCTCGCGCTCCGTCGCGCCGAAATTGCAGAGTATGTTGGTGAGGTGCATTTTCATGTGGCCCTTTTGGATGCCCGTCGTGATGAGCGAACGGACGGCGGCAAAATTTTGCGCCAGCCCGACCGTCGCGATGATCTTCATCAGGTCTTGCGCCGAGGGGTTGCCCAAAAGTTCGAGCGAGCGGCGGGCCATCGGGTGCAGGCTCGTGAGGCCGCCGACCGTGCCGACCGCGAGCGGGAGGTCGAGCCAAAAATGGAATATCCCGTCGCGCACCGTGCATTGCGAAAGCGAACGATATTGACCGTCGCGGGCCGCAAAAGTGTGCCCACAAGCCTCGATTGCCCGAAAATCGTTGGCCGTCGCCAAAACCACAGAGTCAATTCCATTGAAAATCCCCTTGTTGTGCGTCGTCGCCCGATAGGGATCGAGCCGGGCGATGCGGACGGCGGTCGCAAATTTTTCGGCGAAATCCGCGCCCGAAAGCTCCCGATTGCTCGGAACAACTCCATCGAGTTTTGAAACGGGGCATTCGACCCAAACGCGGACGATGCAATCGGGGGTATAATTCGACAAAATCGCCATGATGACCTCCACTTCCTGCTCCGTTTCAGTGAAAACGGGGTTTGTAAAAAACCAATTTTCGAGCGTCCGCGCAAAATTTTCGAGCACCGAGTTGATGAAATTCGCGCCCATCGAATCGCAGGTCTCGAACGCCGCGCGGATTTGCCAAAGGCCCGGCTCGTTTTCCGTAAAATCCAAAAGTTCGATATCGAGGATGCCGCCGCCGCGTTTTTCCATGTTCGCGGTCAGCGGTTTTGCGCCGGCCAAAAGGGCTTTTTTCAGTTCAAAAAAGTGCGGTTTCAACTTTTCGGGCCTGCCCGCCCAGAGGAAATGGACTTGCCCAAGTTTCTGCGTGTCCAAGACCTCGGCATGAAAACCGCCCCGGTCGAGCCAAAATTTGGCCGCGCTTGCCGCCGCCGCGACCACCGAACTTTCCTCGATGACCATCGGCACGGCATAGACCTTTCCGTTGATCAAAAAATTGGGCGCGACCGAAAACGGCAAAAAATAGTTCGAGATCACGTTCTCCGTGAACCCGTCGAGGACGGATTGCTTCTTTTCATCGTCGTGCCACCACGAGGTCAATTCGTGCGCCGCCGCGTCGGGATCCTTGAAAAAGGTCTCGACGAGCCAGCGGACCTTTTGCCGCTTGGAGAGTTTTGAAAAGCCGGAGATTGATTTGGACATATTATTTTATGGCCGCAAAGGCGCAGAGGTCGCAAAGTTTTGATTGAAAAAACCTTTGCGTCCTCCGCGCCTTTGCGGCTTGTTTCATTTTATTTTCAAAAAAGCCTCGGCCAGTTCCAGCCCCCGGATTTGGGCCGCGACATATTCCCGGAGCTCGTCATAATTGCCCTGCGCGTGCCGCAAAAAACCGCTCGCCTGCCCAAAGACCGCTGGCAAATTTGATTTTTTGATCAAATAAAACCCGTCGAGAAAATCGCCGATCCCCCCCGAAATAATCACTTGCCGTACGAGGCAACGGTCGCCAAGCTCGGCGGAAATTTGGTTGACCATCCCCGTCATTTCTGCTGCCGAGTGGCCGACCGCGCTTATTTTTTCAAAGATTTCCTGTTTGCGCGGTTCGCTACGGAGGAGTTCGAGCTTCGCGAAATTGGTGCCGCCCGCTGCCGCGAAATCAATTGCCGCAAGCGGGAGTTGCAGCAACGCGCGGATGCTCGCCGGGCCAAAACCCTGCCCGACCTCTTTCACGATGACCGGGACCCTGCCGTGCGTTTTTGCCAAAAAAAGGCGGATCGTTTCGATTGGCGCGTGCATGAAGCGGTCGCCTTCGGGCTGCAATGCCTCTTGCATTGGGTTGACATGAATGACGAGGCCGTCGGCGCGGAGGTTTTCGAGCATCCGATGGAATCGCGGGAACTCGTTTTTTTCCAAAAGTTGTTCGACCTGTGCAATGCCGAGGTTGGCAAAAAGCGGCAAACCGGCCCCGATTAAATCGCGCACATCAAAATCGGCGAGGTGTTCGTCGCTCCACAAAAGTTGTCGGCACGAGCCGAGGCCCATGCCCATGCCAAATTCGCCGCAGGCCCGTGCGAGGTTTTTGTTGATCGTTGCGGCGAGCGCGGTGCCGCCCGTCATGCTCGAGACCCAGAGCGGTGCGCGGCATTTTTTGCCCAAAAAATCGAAAGTGGGAAGGCTTCCGGGCAGCGGGTGTGCAGCCATCATCGGCTCGTACCAAAACCGTCCGTCGAGCGCAGCGGCGGCAACCTGCGCGTCCAAAGCCATATTTATATGGTCTTTTTTGCGCGAAACCGCCGTCGGGTCGTCGGTCGGGGCAGCTGGAATTTTGATGTTCATGCCAAAAATTTCGGGAGAAAATGCAGGGGCGAAGTTACACTGGGCATTTTGGCAAAGGAAACGGAGGTGCGCTGATTTGGTTTATTTTCGGGCTGTCGCCAAATTTCACGGTTTCATCAAAACCGCCCGCCCCTGTTTCCCGCCGAGGCAAAAAAGCAGGTCGAGCGCGCTCAAATTGGGCAGAAAACCGAGCCGGTCCTCGAAAAGCTGCGGGTATTTTTTTGCGGCAAAACCGGGTGGCAAAACAGTTTTTTTTGGGGAAAATTGGTTTCGCAAATCGCCCTCGACAACTGGTTCAAATTTTTCGGAAAATTCGACAACCAACTGTAAATCAAATAGTTGCACCATTTTTTCGAGCAACGCGAGGTTGAAATCCCAGAGCCGCACCCATTTTTTTTCCAAAAAAATCGGCTCGAAATGGTCGGTATAAAAAAGCCAAAAAGGCGCGCTCCGATAGCACGTTTCGATGGTCCGCCAATGATGCAGCGGCCAATTTTCGTCGTAGGCAAGGCGCACTTCGCGGATTGGGCATTGGTTGTTTTTGCCCCCCACGAGCGGAAGGCTCAATTCAAAAACGCCCTGACTGGAAGCGAGCCGACAGCGGTTGCGAAAGCTGCCCTTTTGGAAATTCTCGCAGGCCTCCAACCGCACGCCGCCGCCCCGCGCAACCGCCGAGAGGTAGCCAACGGAGGGCAAATAGTGCAGTTCGAGGAGTGGTTTCATCGGGCGAAGTTGCAATTTTGCCGCATGGAATTACCAATCGGATTTCGCGTAAAAAACATCCACACCGGCGAGGTGGGCCGCGTATCGGCCTGGATCGACGAACAAATGGTCATGCTCGACCTCCATGGCGACCTCATCCCGGCCTTTGTCGAGGACCTTTTGCCCGCGACCGAGGCCGACGAGCGCGACCAAAAATCGGTCAACTTTTCAAAAAAACTTTCGAAAAATGCGGCCCCGCCCGCCGCGCCCTCGCTACCGCAATTGGTCAAGATCATGGGCGGTTTTGTGGAAAACCGTGGCATTTACCTCGCTTTTTTGCCCGAAAACCTGCCATCGGGGCTGGTCGAGCATTATAAAATCTGGCTCGTCAATGATTCGGCGGACGATGCGCTTTTTGTTTTTTCGTTGAAAACATCGGCTGGCACGTCGCCCGAATCGGACGAAAAAACGGTCAGCCGGACGGCGCGTTTTTTGACAAAAATAGCTTGGGACGCGCTCAACGATTCGCCCGAAATCAAGCTTTCGCTGCGCCGCATCTCGACCGCCGGGGCGGAAAGCGCGGTCGAAAAAACGTTGAAAATCCGGGCCAATTCTTTTTTTAAAAACGTCCGGGAAGTCCATTTTTTGGAAAACGAGGGGCCAGTTTTGTCCATTATTTCCAAAAATGAGGATTGGGGAAACGCACCCGAAAGCGCGGAAAGCAAAGGCGGGCTGGCCGATTATTCAAAGACCATCGCGAAAAAACCGGCCACCACGGCCGCGCAGCATTCCTCTGCCAGGTGGCTCGATTTGGAGGAAAAGGCAAGTTTTGAGCCCGAAATCGACCTGCACATCGAAAAATTGACCGCCGACCCGAGCCGTTTGACACCCTCCGAGATTGTCCAATTGCAGCTCCGGCAGGCCGATATTTTTATGGACAATGCCTATCGGCTTGGCCTCGACCAAGTTTTTTTGATCCACGGCCTCGGCGCGGGAAGGCTCCGCGATTTGCTCCATGCGCGGCTGCGCAACAACCCCGGCGTGGCGTGGTTCAAGAACGAGTACCACAAAAAATATGGGTATGGCGCGACGGAGGTCATCTTTAAATGAAATCCCATCATCAGGTCAAAACTTGGTCAAAAAACAGTCCGGGGCAACCGTCCCGGCCGTTTCACACGTTTATATGGCAACAACAGCGCGGAAATCATCCAACGCGTATGAACCGCAAAGCTGTTTTCTGGTTTAATTACTGAAAAACATGCCGCCGAAAAAAGCAAGGGTTTTTATAGAAAGCGAAAGTTTTTATAAGGTTAGTTAATAGGGTTTTAGGTGTTTTCATCGAGCCGGTCCCGTGGGGGGCCGGCTCATTTTTTTTGTGGAAAATCACCGCGCATATTTCCGGCTGCGCCAAAAATTGAACACCCAGCCAAAAATCGCGAGCAGCAAAACGGGCAGGCCGATATTGAGCAATTGCCAGTTCGTGCGGTTTTTGACGGCGGCAGTTTTGTCGAGCAGGCGGAGTTTTACCTCTTTCGAGCGCGCCTCGATGATGCCGTTTGGCTCCATCAAATATTCAATGCAATTGAGCAAAAACGCCCGGTTCGCATATGGATAGACCTGGTTTCCGAACTCTTTTTCAAAAACATTGACCCCCAATTGCTCGAAACGGCCCTTCTTTTTGTTGTACATGCAGGCCGCGAGGTCGCCGTCGGAGACCACGATCTGGCGCGTCGGCTGGCTCATGGCGCGGAACGGCGTGCCGATATTTTGCAGCCCGGCGTTCATTTCCGCCGAAACCCTGCCCTCGTAGGCCGACGGGAAAACGCCCTCCAAAAGCACGGCGACGGGCTGCGGGCCTTTCGTGAACTTCGTCGGGTCTTCTGGGTAGCGCAAGATTTCAAAACCAAGTTCGATCGGGCTGAACTGGACGCGGGTGTATTTTGACGAAGCGAGCAGCACGGTCTTTTTGACCACCGTTTTTGTACGGATCGTGTCGATGGTCGATGGAAAAAAAAGCTGCACCCGGTCGAGGTTTTTGACGATCGGATGGGCAGTCGATGGGGCGACGGCCGGGTGGTAAAACCACGGGAAAAGTTCGATCTGCGGCCCGCTGCCGACCTGCCCGACGGTGATCGGGATTTTTGTGTTTTGCAAATCGAGGATCAAATTCGGCTGTATGCGGATGCCGTATTTGAACAAAATATCCTCCAAATTGAGCGGCAGATCCTGCGGGATGAACTTCCGCCCGCCCGACATCGAGTCGAGCGAAACGCCCATCCGGTCAATCAGCCAGAGGACCCGCCCGCCGTTCATCGTGTACTGGTCGAGCTTGAACTTGTCCTTTTCGGAAAAAGCGGTCTGCGGTTTTGCGACAATCAAAATGGAGATTTCGGGGCGCACAATCGCGACCGAATCGAGGTGCACCGTCCCCAAATTATAGAACGGCTGGAGCGCGGCGGTCAGGTCGCCAACTTGGTCGCTCGACAGTTCGCCATGCCCTTTTGTGAAAAAAATGGTCGGTTTGTTGTTGACCTGCAACTTTTGAATGGCGTTGGCGAACTTGTACTCGAGCTGCGTGACGGCATTGTTGAGCACAGTTTCGGGGTCTTGGCCGGGGCTGTCGCCCTCCAAAAGGTTGACCGAAACGTGCCGCGTCCCGATGCTCAAAATCGCGACCGGATAGATGATCTTTTCGGTCATCTGGTCGTTTTCCATCACCCGGAGGTTAAGCGGGTTGATGCCCTCGGCGGCGAGGTTTTTGCGATATTCGTTGATCTGCGCGGCGGTCCCGACGTTCGGGTTCTCAAATTGGTATTCGATGAAATTCGACTGCCGCCGCATATCGTCGAGCAGCTCGCGGGTGCTGTTTTGCAGCCTTTTGAAGCCCGCCGGGAACTCGCCATCGAGCAAAACTTTCACGTTCACAACATCTTTCAGGTCACCCAAAAGTGCCTTCGTCGGGCGGGTGAGGGTGAAGCGTTTTTCCTCCGTGAGGTCAAAATGCTTCGGAAAAAACGAGGCGATGATGTTCAAGAACAACAAAATCCCGGCAAGGAGGGCGAAGCGGATAAGAGCTTGGCGTTTTTTCATTTTTTCAAATTTTAGTGGCAAGCCACTTTTGTTTCAAACCTCCTCCGGCCCTTCGCCCACAAAATCCGCAATCGTCAAGCCGTCCTCGCAAAACGTTTTCAGTTCCTCGATCAGCCCGCCGCGCACGTCGGTGAAAATTTCCTCGGGGTAGAGCAAGTGGATATTTGGCCCTGCGTCGATGGTGAAAAAAACGGGGTGGCCCGTCTCGGCCCGCCAATTTCGGACGCGCTCGATGATGGCCAAACTGCCCGGTTTCAACAACAAATACGACGGGTCGGAGGCCATCATCAGGGCATGGAGCGTGAGAGCCTCGTCCTCTATTATTTTTCCAAAAAGGGGCAAATCGCCCGATTTTAGTGCGGGAATCAATTGTTTCATCCGGTTTCGCGCCTGTTCGTAGCGCGGTGCGGCGAACGGGTTGCCGTCCATCAGGGCATGGCCGGCGCGGCTGGAAACCGGTTTTTCACCCGTGCTGACCAGCAAAATATCGTCGTGGAAACCTTGAAAAACGGGGTGCAGTTCCTCGCCAAAAGGCACGGCAAATTCGTCCGAGCTTCCCGCGATCCCCGCCATTTTTCCCCAAACCGCCGCGTGTTCGAACACCGAACGGCACGCGCTCCCCGAACCGAGCCGCGCGATGGTCGAGGCTTTTTTGTCAAAATCGCCGCCCTCGCCGAGCGTCCCGAAAAACCGGTCCTCGAGCGAGCAAAGGCAAAGCGCGAGCGCCGACATCGCCGAGGCCGACGACGCAATGCCCGCTGAGTGCGGGAACGAATTGACCGTTTTTACCGTCCATTTCAGTTGGCCCAAAAACGGGAAAACGGGCAGCAAACTTTCCAAAAACAGCTGCGTTTTCGCCCCAAAAGCGGGGTTCAGCTCGTTTTCAAAATAAAAATCGAGCGCGACGGGGCGCAAATCGTCCGAACTTTTGGCCTCATATTCGAGACGCGTTTCGGTAAAAGCGTTCGTCAACGTGAAGCTGACGGACGGGTTTTGCGGCAATTGCTGGCCATGTTTTCCCCAGTATTTTATCAGGGCAATGTTCGACGGGCTGCGCCAATGGACATGGCCGTCCTCGATTTCGTCGAGCGTCAAAACGAGCTGCGGGTTTTCCAAAATCATTTTTTTTCCTTAATTTGTAAGAACATGGCCAACTATCTGAACGGTGATTTTTTGATTTTTTTGAAAGACTTGATGCAATTTGGACATCAGGAAAATCATAAAAATCACAGAAATCATAGTTCAGAAAAATTTAAAAACTGAAGCCCAAATTGGCTGAAAGCGTGAAATTCCTGTCAAAATCGTCCCGAAAAACGGGTTTTCCAGCCGAATCAGGGGCGGAAAGGTCGCGGTCTGCGGAATTATTGGTCACGTCGGTGAGGCCATAATTGAGCCGTGCGCCCAAAAAAAGCGTGCTGGTCAAATAGACCGATGCGCCCACGTTCAGCCCAAAATCGAGCGGCTTATAAACGGGCTTGTCCTTCGAGTCATACTGATGGTACGCGCCGAGGAGCGACGGCGTTTTGACCGTCTGGCCGTCGAGCGAAAGGTCAGTGATGTCGCCCGTCCCTTCGCCGGGGTCGTCGCGGCGGAAATCGTAGGTCAGGACACGCTCAAAATCGGTGATCGGCGTGCCGCCCGTGGTCGTCCCGTTGAAGTTTATCATGCGCCCGTCCGCGCTCGACGCGAGCAGCACCGCGACGCTCGGCCCGGCAAAGACCTCGAATTTTTTGTACCGAAAAACCGCCAAAACGGGCAGTTCGAGATAGCTGTTGTTGACGTTCATCGTCCAAAGGGCCGTGCCGTTCGCGCGGATTGTTTGGCCGGATTCGGTCTTGAAATTGAAATAACTGAGGCCGTCGTATTGATATTTCGTCCCTTTTTTTGAATAGGAAAGCTCCGTCCGCACCTCAAATTGGTCGGTAAAATGAAAGCCGAGGGCCGCGCCGATATTGAACCCGATGAAGTTTTTGGACTTTTCGCCCGGCTGCACGGGGCCGTCGATGGTGGAAAAATTGAGGCCCGTTTTGATGCCGAAAGAGCGGTCAACTTGGGCGAAAAGGGAACTTGCCGAAATCAGGAAAACGGCAAAAAGGGTGATTTTTTTCATAAAAATGAACAGTTTTTGATAAAAATACTGGGTCAAAAGTTCGCTGGTGAGGGTCAAAAGCTCGCTGGTGAGGGTCTGCGACCCGACACCTTCCGTTGGCAGGTCTGCGACCTGCACATCACAAACTCCGGGTCCGCCCGCCGTCGACCGGCACGTTGATGCCCGAAACATAGCCCGCCGCCGGGCTGGCCAAAAACGCGACGACCGCCGCAATCTCGCCCGGTTCGGCAAAACGGCGCAACGGCACCGAGTTTTTGAACATCGCCTCAACGGCCTCGGCGGTCTGGTTGCTGCCCGCCGCGCGCTTTTGGACGACCTCATCGAGCCGCCCCGTTTTGGTGAAACCGGGCAGGACATTATTGACCGTGATGCCAAATTGGCCGACCTCGCCCGCCAGCGTTTTGGCCCACGAAGCGACCGCGCCCCGCGTCGTGTTCGACACGCCGAGGCCGTCGAGCGGCTCTTTTACGGAGGTCGAAATGATGTTCACGATGCG
>JANOQP010000698.1:0-9216 GCA_031414895.1 Saprospirales bacterium | reverse complement strand
CCAGCCAGCCAGCCAGCCAGCCAGCCAGCCAGCCCAAATTGGGTGAAGTTTCCATTTCCGGCAGCGCGGGGTTCACCATGATTGATTCGAGTTGAGGGCAATGCCCAAAACGCGGCGGACAAGTCTTTTCGCCCGGATTTTTTAATGACCCATCCACGCCAATCATGCCAATTTTCAACAAACCAATCACCAAAAACGAGCTTGCCTATATCACGGTAATGCCAAGGTCCACCTTTTTCCGCCGGCTCAAAGAGATGCCGAACAAACCCGCTCACAACCATCACTACTCCCCAAAAGAAGCCGAGGATTTGCTGACCGGGCTCGGTTTCCCGCTCGAAGGCGAAATTCTCCGCCGTGCCCTTTTTATCACCGGGCAAAAACCACCTGAATGATTTTGACCGAATATGGGACGATTTGACCGAAAACGGGACAACTTGGGACACAATGGGACAGATTTTGTGGCGGCCAGCCGCACACCTTTGACCCAACGGAACGGGCTTGGCCACCCGAAACATTCCGCCCCTTGCGCAAGGGAATCAACCGATTCCTTCACCAAAAAATGTCCATTATCATGAGGCAATTTTCTAATTTCCTGACGGGCTTGATGCTCGTGGGGGCGCTCCTCTTTTCGGGGGCGGCGATGGCGCAGACCGTGGGCTCCAACACGAATTTCCCGACGCTCTCGGCTGCCATGGCCGCATTCCCGGGCTTTGAAAACCTGTCGAACACGACCATCACCATCAATGGGAACTTTGAGGTCAATACCTCCCAAGGTATAAACCTGACTTGGAGTCTTGACGATGTTGAGGTTCAGTACATCTCATCGACCTCCAAAATCACGGTGCAACCGAGCTGCACTTTGTCGGCGACAAACGGTTGCCATTTTTCGGGCATATCGAATGCGACCAGTTTTGTAGCTATTGATGCTAAAAACCAAAGCTCGTTAACGGTCAATGCCTGTGTTTTTGACCATGCTGGGAAGGCGATTTCCATTTCGGGGAACAATGTGGCCTTTAATATTCAGGCAAACATCTTCAATGTATCATCCGGCGGTTCAAACCCTACCGGGATTGGGATTGGCGGGTCTACACAAGACCAAAGCCTCCATGCGGTTCGTGCGAACACGTTCAATCTGCCTGGAAAAGGCATCGTTGTTACGACAAATTCAACAGTAGTGCCGCCAAACGCCCCGCCTGCAACCTCGGTTCGGATAGAAAGGAACACTTTTCAAGCTCCGACACTTTCAAGCAATGCAACGGGCATAGAAGTCTCGAATGATGTCCGCAACCTGACCATCCAAGGTTTCAACCTTCAAAACCCCGTTAGGTTTATCAACCTCGGGAAAGGCATTACATTGTTCAACAACGCAACGAACGTAACGATAGATTTCGCGCGGTCGGAAAACTGCATGACGGCAATCCAAACGCTTCAAAGCCTGAACCGTTTGACCATTACAAACGGCAGGTTTTTCAACTGTGTGGACGATTGCATCAGGATCCAAGCCCACAAATTTCAACTCGGGCAGGGCCCAAATGCCCCACCGATAACCGATGCGGAGTCGGTCACAATCCAGGGTTGCCGTTTGTTTTCGGCCAATATGAGCGGTATCCGTATCCGGGACGTGGTCAACAAAACTGGATGGTTCAATATTCTTGGCAACACCATCTCCCCAGAAATTGGGAGCATGGGCGTACCGCCGCCAAACGCGCCCTCAACGACCTCGCACTACGGCATTTCTGTGCAAAATTTCCAAAATTCATTTATCCGAATCGAGGGGAACACGATAAATGGCGGGTTCAGCCAAACCACCGCCGGGGGGATTTACCTTCAAAATGGCTTGGTAAATTCGGCCTCCATTATCAGGAACAACACCATCCGGTTGTTCGAAGCGCTGCATTTGAGCTTTGCGATCAGCACGGCCAATTGTCATGGAGAGGTTCAGCTCGTGGGCAACCATATCCAGAACGTCAACATCCCACAGATTAACTACAATCAGGGCATCTATATGGACGATACCCCGAACGGCGCACTTCTTTGCAGCAACGATATTGACCGGGCAATAGATGGCCTTGTCTTTACCGGCGAACACTACGATTACGAGATTTTCTGCACAACTTTTAATCGTCATCAGGAAAATGCATTGTTCTATGACTTTGCAATGCCATTTGGTTCAACCCAAAACAATCATGGAAATTGTTGGGCATCTGACCCCACTGCCACCACTTTGGACGGTAATTTTGAAAATGGGGGTGATGCAAATGCAGTAGTGGAGGCGCGGTTTATGATGCCAATGGCTTGCCTTGAGACTCTCGAGAAAATCTCTGTGAACAGTGGCGGAAATGCAAACCAATGGTTCGATAACAACGCGGCAGAGCCTACCAACCAATGCACAAATACCGCTACGGATTTTTGCGGTTTTACACCAGCGACATTGGTCAGCCCCGATGAGCCAGAAGTGTTGGGTGACGGGGACGAATGGGCCGCAAATCCACAGAGCAACGTCGGTATGGACGTTGTGCATTGGACGGCACAACGTAATTTGTACGGAAAATTGGTGCGAAACCCAGGTTTGGTCAATTCCTCCTCGGCCATTTCCACATTCTACTCGAATGGCGAATCGGGCAACCTCGACAAGTTTTACAAAATTGAGACAGGAATAATTGGGCTTTACGCAGACGATGCCTCGTCGAGCACAATTGCCGCCACATTGGCCAATTTGCAGACATTGAACAATGGCATTACAGCCACCACCGATGCGGAAGGCTACCTGAAATCCATGTTCGCCATTAAGCTGGCTGCCTTGGCCACCGATGATTGGGATTTCAGCACATCCGAAAAAGCATCCATCGACAATATAGCGGCATATTGTCCACAAGTTGGCGGCTCGGCGGTCTATCTCGCCCGTGAGTTGCAAGAAAACTACCGCCAACCCGATTGGAGCATGAGCAATTGCACCATTCCAACGGAAAGAAGTTCACGCCTTGCCAATCCGTCCAGCGTATGGGCAGCTTTCCCGAACCCGGCCTCCGACCTGTTGAACCTGCAATTTGGGGCTGCAATTCCCGATAATACAACCATTGGCATATTTGCTTTGACCGGGAAGCTGGTTAAATCCATACAGCTATCGGGCAATGAACGTGAGGCAATTGTTTCACTCTCCGGCATAGCTTCGGGCAGTTACTTCGTCAAAGTGCTTTCGGACGAAATGAACGCCGAACCGCTCAAAATCACCATCATCCATTAATTTTTTCACTAACGGCCTGTCCCGTCATTATGCGGGGCAGGCCGTTTTTTTTGAATGCCATGAAAAAGTCTTTATGTGCAATGGCCTTTTTATTGTTCCTTTTCTCAAGCCACCTTACAGCACAAAAAGAAGATAACGTTTGGATACTTGGAGGCTCGGGTGGCGGCCCTGATAGCAGTGAATACCGGACTTGCAAGTTGGAGTTCATGCAGGATACCGCCAAAGGGATTTTTATTAATGAAAATATCGCTTTCGGCATTTTCAATGCCTGTATTAGTTCAAAATCGGGTGACTTTCAATGCTTCTCAATCGGTGAAAGGATAATCAACCGGGTATATAAAACAATGGAAAATGGGGACAACCTCTATCCAAATGCAAACTATTCAGATGGTTGCCCTCGACAAAACTATCTCCTCTTGCCAAAACCCAAAGACAGCACAAGAATTGTCCATATAAATGGGGATACACAACTACTTGACTCAGCCCCATTCGGCTCAAAAATTGCAGACGTAGGCATTTTTTATGCAGAAATTGACGTGACTGCCAATAACAGTCTCGGTAAAGTCGTGCTCCGAAATAAGAAGATTGGAAACGACACGCTCTCTACATTTGGCTATTCTGCCTGCCGCCATGGCAACGGGCGCGATTGGTGGATACTGGCCTCAAACTCCCACGACACTACAATTTTTTACCGCTATCTACTGGACCCAACCGGCCTCCGCCGTATTGGAAGCCAAAATATAAATTCAACTTATCGTGGCATCGGCAGTTCCTTTTATTCTCCTGATGGGCAATGGTTTGCTAGTTTTATGGAATGGGGGGTAACGACTCCCTATAAATCAACCTTCAATCTATATAAATTCGACCGTTGTACCGGGCTTTTGAGCGACCGCATCCGCCACGATTTCCCCGGCGGGAACAAGCCGGGGGGCGTGGCCTTTTCCGATGATTCCCATTTTTTGTATGTCTCGGTTTGGGACACGATATATCAATACGACCTACAAGCCCCCGATTTACTTGCTTCTGAAGAAGTGGTCGCTGTATATGATGGGTTCAAGGACACAACCGGGAAATGGACGACTTTTTTTTCCATGCTCCTCGCCCCTGACAAAAAAATATACGTCTGCACCGCAAACAGCAATACCCGGTATATGCACGTCATTGAGCATCCAGAAAAAAAGGGGGTAGCGTGTTCGGTCAAGCAACATGCTGTTTTTCTTCCTGCGTACAATAGTTCTTTAATACCCAACATGCCCTACTACCGCCTCTACGACTGGAAGGACAGCCCCTGCGATACCATCGGCTCGGTCGCCACGGAAGAGCCGGATGCTCCGCTGAAAAACGCTTTTTCCCTCCACCCCAACCCCGCCACCGACCACCTCCAAATCCTTTTCCCCCAACCAACGACCGCCCCCGCCCAATGTGCCATCATCGACCTTGGCGGCAAAAAATGGCGCACCCTCGCCGTCCCGCCGGGCAGTTCCAGCTTCTCCGTGGCGACGGGCGAGTTGCCGCCGGGGCTGTATTTTGTACAAATCTTGGGCGAAAACGGGCGGTTTGAAACCCAAAAATTGGTCATTTCGGACTGATGCACACAGGCAGCAACCAAAATACCCGGCCCGCCCCCCACTTTTTTACCAAAAATCAACACCCATTTCCTCCCTATAAAAATAGCGGTTTGCCTACTTTCGCCCCCTTATGTTGATTTTGTCTTCATAAGCATAGCCAAAAAAAGTATGCAACGCCGCCACCGCACCGTCACCGACCTCCTCGCCCACGAGCGCAGCAAGGCCATCGGCATCACCGACGAGGAATTTGCCCAAAAACTGACCTCCATGGGCCTGCTGCCCGGCAGCGTCATCGAAATGGTGCGCCCGGCCCCGTTCGGCGGCGCGTTTTTCATCAAAGTGGACGGCAAGAATTTTGCCCTGCGCACCGCCGAAGCGGCCAGTATCCTGATCGAAGCATGAGCCAAAACGCGGAAGCAAACATTTTGCGCATCGCACTTTTGGGCAACCCAAACTGCGGAAAAAGCACCCTGTTCAACCAATTGACCGGGCTTCGGCAGAAAACGGGAAATTTTACGGGCGTCACCGTGGACAAAAAAGAGGGCAGCCTCACGCTTCCCGGCGGCCAAAAAATCCGCCTCACCGACCTCCCCGGCACCTATTCGCTCCACCCGACGAGCAAGGACGAGCGCATCGTTTGCAGCATCCTCGCAAACCCCGCCGACGCGGATTTCCCGGACGTGATTTTGTACGTCGCCGATGTGACGAACCTCGAAAAACACCTCCTCCTGCTCACGCAGGTCATGGACCTCGGACTGCCAACCGTCCTCGCGCTCAACATGATCGACCTCGCCGAAAAAGAGGGCATGCGCGTCAATACCGAAAAACTCTCCGCGGCCCTCAACATACCCGTCGTCGCCATCAGCGCACGCGAAGGGCAAAATTTGGGCGCGCTCAAAAACGAAATTGGCCGGATCTTCATCGAAAACGAACCGGTTTTGCCCTTTTACAAACTCACGAAAAGGGAGTCCGAGATCGCGGAGATCGCGGCGCAAAATTTCCCGGTCAAGCCAAGTTACCGCGCCCTCCTTTGGGTACACCACCACGATTGGCTGCCTTTTCTGACCGAAAACGAGCGAAACACCCTCCACGCCATTGGCGAAACAAAACAATTCCACAGCCTCCGGGCGCAAATCGACGAGACGCTCGACCGATTCGACCGATTTACGCCGATCGTGCGCGAGGCCGTTCGCCGTTTTCCGACGGGGCTCGAATCCAAATCCGACCGCCTCGACCGCGTTTTGACGCACCGTTTTTGGGGGCCGCTGATCTTCTTTTTTTCGATGATGGTGGTCTTTCAGGCCATCTATTCGTGGGCCGAACTGCCGATGAACTGGATTGAAAGCTCGTTCGGTTCGCTCACCGATTTCATCAAAAAAAACCTCGCCGAAAATTGGGCGACCGACCTCCTCACGGACGGTATTTTGGCCGGATTGAGCGGCATTTTGGTGTTCATCCCGCAAATTGCGCTGCTTTTTTTCCTCATTTCGGTGCTCGAAGAGATGGGCTATATGGCCCGCGTGATGTTCATGTTCGACAAATTGATGCAGCGTTTTGGCCTGTCGGGCCGCAGCATCGTCGCGTTGATCTCGAGCGGCGCGTGCGCGGTGCCGGCCATCATGTCCACCCGCACGATCGGCAATTGGAAGGAGCGCATGGCCACCATTTTCGTCACGCCGTTCATCCCCTGCTCGGCGCGGCTGCCGGTTTATGCGGTGCTGATCGGGGTGGCCGTGCCGAAGATCACGGTCGGCGGCATCGTCAGTTTGCAGGCGATGGTTTTTATGGGGATGTATATTTTTGGCATCGTCGTCGCACTGCTCGCGGCGTTCGTTTTGACCCGCATGATGGGGACGCGCGAACGGTCGTTTTTGATGGTCGAAATGCCCGTCTACCGCCTGCCCGATTGGCGAAATGTCGGCCTGACCGTGCTCGAAAAAGTCCGTGCCTTCGTCATGGAAGCGGGAAAAGTTATCCTGCTTATTTCGTTGATACTGTGGGGATTGGCGCGTTTTGGCCCGCCAAATGCGATGCAAAAGGCCGAGCGCGAGGCCATGGATTTTTCCACAAAAAACAACCTTTCAGAAGCTGAAACCGATGACCTCATCGCCTCCAAAAAACTCGAGGCAAGTTGGGCCGGACAGAGCGGAAAGCTCATCGAACCGGCCATAAAACCGCTCGGCTACGACTGGAAAATCGGCATCGCGCTCATCATGTCGTTTGCCGCGCGGGAGGTTTTTGTCGGCACGATGGCCACGATCTATTCCGTCGGCAGCGCGGGCGACGACGATGCGCCCGTCCGCGAAAAAATGGCCGCCGCCCGCTGGGCCGGTTCCGGCGAGCCAGTTTACACCCTCCCCGCGTCGCTCTCGCTGCTCGTTTTTTACGCCCTCGCGATGCAGTGCATGAGCACGATGGCCGTCGTCCGGCGCGAAACGGGGAGCTGGAAGTGGCCGATTGCCCAGTTTTTGGTGATGGGCGGGCTGGCCTATTTGATGGCGTGGATGGTTTTTGTTGGGGCGAAAGCACTTTTTGATTAAAGAAAATTTTTCACAACCGCCCAACTTATTGGCTTTCATATTGTTTTTAAAAAACAACAAGGCCGCATTTTCAGCCCCGCCGCCAATTTTTTACCTTTGTCGCTCCCACGACCATCCGGTACAAAACAGATCTACAACGTGATCAAAAAGCCCGCCCGCCCCCGACGTTTTTTGACAAAAAAGGACTCTCCGAAGATGATAAACCTGATACTTTTTGGCCCCCCCGGCTCCGGCAAAGGGACCCAAGCCGCAAAATTGGTTGCCCTCTACAACCTCGTCCATATCTCGACCGGCGACCTTTTTCGCCACGAAATGGGCAACAACACCCCCCTCGGCGAACAGGCAAAAGCGTACATGGCCGCCGGGCAGCTCGTCCCGGACGAAGTGACCATCGGGATGCTGCGCAACAAAGTGGAGGCGCACCCGGAGGCGCAGGGCTTTATTTTCGACGGGTTCCCGCGCACGATACCGCAGGCGGACGCGCTCGACGCGCTCCTCAATTCGATGGGCGCGCCCATCATGCAACTCGTCAGCCTCGACGTGGACGAAGAGGAAATCGTGCAGCGCATCCTAAAACGGGGCCTCGAAAGCGGCCGTGCCGACGACAAAAACCCCGACATCATCCGCCACCGGATCATCGAATACCGCGAAAAAACGGCCCCGGTTTTTGGTTTTTACGCCGAACAGGGCAAGTCCGTCGCCATCAACGGCATGGGCGAGATCGGCGAAATTTTCGAGCTTATCTGCCAAGTGATCGATGAGGCGCGGGTGGCCGTTTGACGAATGCGCAATCTTTTATTTTTCCTCCTTTTCCCCCTTTTCATAAAATGCCGATCAGGGCCACAGACCGCGCCCCGATCGGCATTTTTTTATTGGAAAACCGAACTGGCCATTTCCGATTTTGAAAAAAAACGCCTCAACTCGTTGAACATCAACAAGTTGTACCTCCGCCTTTTCGACATCGACCTCAATGTACAGGGCGGAAAACCCGTGCCGATGGCCATTTTGGAAACGCAAAACGCACGAAAAGACCTCGCCAATTTTGATTTGACGGGCTGCATTTTCATCACGTCGCGGGTCTTTGAAAACGGGCTGGCGGATCCCGATTTTTTGGTAAAAAAGACAGCCGAACTCCTCCAAGATTTGGGCGAAAAGCTGCCGGGCGGCCTGCCCAAAAACCTCCTTTTCGACTGCGATTGGACACCCGCGACGCGCGAACCGTTCTTCCTTTTTTTGAAAAAAATGGGCGAAAAACTGCCCGGCCACCAACTCTCGGCGACCATCCGGCTGCACCAGTTCAAGTTCCCAGCCGAGACCGGTGTGCCGCCCGTCGCGAGCGGCCTTTTGATGTGCTACAACACGGGCGAACTGACCGATTGGGCCACCGAAAATTCGATCCTCGATTCCATTTCATTGAAAAAATACCTGCGCGGCACGGTCGGCAAATACCCGCTGCCGCTCGATGTCGCGCTGCCCGTTTTTGGCTGGGGGGTGGTTTTTCGCGATGGCCGTTTTTTTAAGATATTGAACAACCTCGACCCGTCGCAACTCATTGACAATCAACGGTTTGAATCAATTTCAGGAGCCCGTTTTTTTGTAAAAAAAGAGACCATCCTGAACGGAATCTATCTCCATCCGGGCGACCTGGTCCGGCTCGAAAAACCGTCGGAGGAGATTATTTTGATGGCCGCGGGCGAGCTTCGGCGGCTCAGTCTGCCCAATTCTGGCGAGCCAACGGTCGGGTTTTATCACCTCGATTCGGCGGCGATGGCCGGGTTTTCGGCCGGGTTTTTTCGGAAAATCAATATGGAAAATTGGGCAAAATGAGGCGATGACTGCTGGCGCGAGGTTTCACCTCGTGCCT
>JANOQP010000697.1:0-3412 GCA_031414895.1 Saprospirales bacterium | reverse complement strand
CTCTTTCGATTTGTCTCTTTTCGATGTGACGGGCAAGTTGTGGATGTCTGCTGAAATAAGCGGTTTGGACGAAGATTTCCTTAACCTGCAAGACCTTCCATCTGGAATTTATATCCTTAAAGATAGGGATTCAAAAGGCAACGTGGTCACTGAAAAAATTGCCAAACAATGAATTGACTTGTGGCGACGGGAACTCAAATAGTTCTTGTCGCCACAAGAATTTAGCATCGCGCCGAGGGTGTTTAGCAAACATTGGTCCGCCTCGGCTACCAATTTTAGCCCTGTTCACCGCTCCCGCAACAGCCCCATCAAATCATCCGCCGACATTTTCACCCCGCCGTCCGCACCGCTCAAAAGTGCGTCCGCTAAATCCCGTTTGTGCGCGTGCAATTTCAAAATTTGCTCCTCGATCGTGTTTTCAGCGACGATGCGATAGACGGTCACGGGCTTTGTCTGCCCGATGCGGTGGGCGCGGTCGGTCGCCTGGTCCTCCACCGCCGGGTTCCACCACGGGTCCATGTGGATGACGTAATCCGCGCCCGTCAAGTTGAGGCCCGTGCCGCCCGCTTTGAGCGAGATGAGGAACAAATCGCCCTCGCCCGATTGAAATTTTTCGATGCGCTCCTGCCGTTTTGCCAGCGGCGTTTGCCCGTCGAGGTATTGGTAACTGATTTTTTTCTTCTTTAAATACGCCTCCAAAATCGCCAAATGCGTCACGAACTGGCTGAAAACCAACGCCCGGTGGCCGTTGTCCAACAATTCCTCGACCACTTCGCCGAACAGGCGCAACTTCGAGCTGTCCACAAAACCCGCGTTCGGGTCGGCGAGGTTCGGGTGGCAGGCGGCGCGGCGGAGGCGCATGATTTCGGCCAAAATTTTGAGGTGTTTTTCGCCCGCGTGGCTTTGGTCGCCCTCCATTGCGGCGAGCGCACGGCGGCGGAGGGCCTCGTAAAACGCCCTTTCTTCGGGCGAAAGCTCCACGTTCAGCGTGATTTCGGTCTTCGCGGGCAGCTCTTTTAGCACTGCATCTTTTCGCCGCCGCAAAATAAAGGGCTGCACGAGCCGCCGCAATTGCTCCCGTTTTGCCTCGTCTTTCGACTTTTCAATCGGTATCGCGTAGCGGTCGTTGAACTGGTCGATTGATCCCAAAAGCCCCGGATTGGCAAACTGCATCAAGTTCCAAAGTTCGCCCAAATGGTTTTCCACGGGGGTGCCGGACATCAAAAGTCGGCAGTCCGCATCGAGCTGCATAGCGGTTTCAGAGCGTTTGGTCGACCGGTTTTTGATGGCCTGCGCCTCGTCCAGCACGACGGTCGCCCATTTTTTCTTTAAAAACTGCTCCGATTCCCGCGCCATCAAATCGTAGGTGACGATGACGATGTCCCCCGCTTTCGCCTCGCCGAGGAGTTTTTCGCGGTCGCCTTCGCCGAACAAAAGTGGCGTGAGCGCGGGCGCGAATTTTTCCGTTTCGGCCTTCCAGTTTCGGCAAACGGAGGCGGGCGCGACCACGAGCGCAGGGCCATCTTTCGCCCGGTCGGTCAAAAAAGCGAGGCATTGGATGGTCTTTCCGAGGCCCATATCGTCGGCCAAGATCGCGCCGACGCCCCATGCCGCCGCACGGTGCAGCCACTCAAAACCCTCGACTTGATAGGGCCGCAGGTCAGCCTTGAAATTTTTGGGGACCTTGTATTTTTTCAAAAAAGCATCCTCCAACCGCTGCCGGTTTTCGAGGAATTTTGCATCAAATTCAACGTTCGAGATTTCATCCAAAAACGGCGAAAGCGCACCCGCCGCGAGCGGATGGAGCTGCATGGTGCCGTTTTTTTGCGCATTCATCAGGCCGGAAATCTCTTTCAGCCGCTTCCGAAATTGAGCTGTCAGGGCCAAAAACTTGCCCGGCGACAGCTCGATGAATGCGCCTTTTTGCCGCTCGCTGATCTGCAAAAGCTCGGTCATCGTCAGCACCCGGTTTTCGTCGACGCGCAGTTCGCCGGAAACCTCGAACCAGTTGTTTTTTTCCCGGATGGAAAGGCGGAAAGCGTCAAAACCCGCGATGCGCTCGACCTTCATTTTTTCGCCCTTCGGCCATTCGAGGCCGATTACGCCGGCGTTCAAAAGCGGGTTCAGTTCGGTCAAAAATTCGAGGCATTGTTCGCCGTCCTCGATTTCCCAAATGCCCCCGGAGCGTCGCAAACTGGCCAACGTCGGGATGGCCTTGCGCACTTTGTCGGCATTTTTTTTCTCCAATTTCAGGTCGCGCACCGTCCGGATCCTGGCCCCGTCGCGGAGGCCGACAACGCCCGCTTCGTCGTCGCCCGGCGTAAAATAGGGCGGCGTGAGCGCGAACGGTTTGACAAAAAACTCGACCTGAAATCCCTCGCCGATGGGCAAAAGATGGACATAGGTCTTCGCGTCCGCCTCCACGAGCGGGATGTTTTCGTCCTCCGCATCGAACGACGATCGGATCTCGATGAGGTCGCCGAGGCCGCCGAGCGCGGTTTTGAGCTGGTCTGCGCCCGTCGCGGGGATGTTGATGCCCTTTTCGCCGAGCGAACGGGCGATCCGCGCCTGTTCCGCCGTGATCTCGAAAAATTTATAGCGCGTCGGCGTTTCCTTTATAATCGTGAAACCCTCGTCGTTCGCGGGCGGCGAGAGGCGCAACTGAAAGCCTCCTTCGGGTGTCCGCGTGGCCTGCAAAACCGGTTTTTCCTCGACCAATTGGACGGCGATATCCTGATTTTTGAGCAAATAAAGGTGGGGATGGCCGACGAGGGCCTTCCAGATTTTCGGTTTTTCGTCCAAATATTCAAAGCCGTAATAACCGTTCGCAAGCGCGGCGATGCGCCTGTCCTGTTCGGTCATACTGGTCACCTCGCCGTTGATCATGCGCTGAAAAGCGACATTCCGGCCGCTCGTCCAGCCTTTTTTGTTCATCGTCTGTTCTTTGGCTTCGAGCAGTTTTTTCTCAAAATTGACGAGCCAAATGAGCCGCGCGTCGCCACCCTTCGAGGCGGTTTTCGCGGCGATATTGCCGAGGCCGAGCAGCAGTTGCAACGCGCCCTCCCATTCCGCGACGCGCGGCAACATCCGGGCGACGGGCGACATCATATTTAAGGTAAAAAGATGGTCGAAGCCCGCGTCCACCGGGTGGCCGAGCGCGTCGAGGATGACATCGCACTCGGCGGCAAGGAGATGATAGCCGCTGGTGCGGATCTTTTGCTGGAAAAGCAGCAGTTCGTTGATCGGGTAGCCGTCCTCGGTGACCCAAAATTTGGTCAAAAGCTGAAAAAACCGATGCAATTTGACGGTCGTGGAGAGGTTTTCGATTTGTCGTCGCGCACCTGCGCGCTCGTTTTGCAAAAAAAGCAGGACAGCCTTAAAACATCCGAGGAACGGCACGAAACTGCCCGGC
>JANOQP010000696.1:0-7150 GCA_031414895.1 Saprospirales bacterium | reverse complement strand
GGCATCCTCGTGGACGACGCAATCGTGGTCATCGAGAACATTTACAGGCACCTCGAACAGGGAAAGGACCGCATCAAGGCCAGCTACGACGGGCGCACCGAGATCGGCTACACGGCGGTTTCGATCACCCTGATCGACGTGGTGATCTTCCTGCCCATCATTTTCACGGTCGGCCTCGTCCCCAATTTGCTCCGCCAGTTTTGCATGACCGTCCTCACCTCGACGTTGATGAGCTTGCTCGTTTCGTTCACGCTCGTGCCGTGGCTGACCTCGCGCTTCGCGAAGGTCTATCATTTTTCGGGCAAAAATTTGGGCGGGCGTTTCATCATCGCTTTTGAAAAAATGCTCGATTGGCTCTCCGAGGGGTTCGTCAGCGGCCTCCGTTGGTCCCTGAAAAACGCGGTGCGCCGATGGGCCGTTTTGCTCGCCGCGACCGCCCTTTTTGCCGCCAGTTTTTTGTTGATAAAAATGGGTTTCATCGGCTCCGCATTCATGGAACAGGGCGAAAAGGGCGAGTTTCTCATCCAAGTTGAAATGCCCAAAAGCGCGACCCTCGCCCAAACAAATACGACCACCCGCGAAGTCGAATCTTTCTTAAAATCAATGCCCGAAGTCGTCGGCACGTTCACGACGGTCGGGACGAACAACAAGAGTTTTGGGCTGAATTCTGCATTTAACAGCGAGATTTTGGTCAAACTCGTCCCGATGGGCGATTTACGGAGCATAAAAACCCCCCTTTTCGCCCGCCAAACAAAGGTCGCTTTGGAAGAAAAAATCACCGGCGCGCGCATCAAATCTGCCCCGATCGACATCCTCGGCCTCTCGTTTTCGCCCATCGAGGTGATGCTTATCGGGCCGGACCTCGACTCGCTTTTGCTTTTTTCAAAAAAGGTAAAAATGGTCATGGATTCCGTCCCCGGCTGTGTCGAAATCGAATCGACCGTCGAATCCGGCAACCCCGAACTCCGCGTCCAAATTGACAGAAAGCGCATGGCCGATTTCGGGCTGAACATGGCGCAAATCGGCCTCACGATGCAGACCGCTTTTTCGGGGAACAGCGATGCGCGGTACCGCGACGGCGATTATGAATACGGCATCCGCATCCAATTTGATGCCTTCGACCGCCGCAATGCGAACGACTTGCGGAACATCGCCTTCATCAATCCGCTCGGCCAAACGGTCTATCTCCGGCAGTTCGCCGACATCTCCGAAAGCACCGGCCCGACCCGCCTCGAACGCCGCGACCGCCTCCCCTCGACCATGCTCACGGCGCAGGTCATTGGCCGCGCGATCGGCACGACGGGCCGCGAGATCAAGGCCAAACTCGACAAAATGCGGCCACCGACGGGCGCGTACATCAAATACGGCGGCGACCTCAAACGCTCGGCGCAGGCCGTCGGGACGCTCGGTTTCGCGCTTTTTGTGAGCATTTTGCTGGTTTATTTGGTCATGGTCGCGCTTTACGACAGTTGGGTCTATCCGTTCGTGGTGCTTTTTTCGATACCGCTCTCGTTGATCGGGGCGTTCCTCGCGCTCGCACTTTCGGGGCAAAACATCACGGTTTTCACCGCACTCGGCCTCCTCGTTTTGGTCGGATTGGTGGGCAAAAACGCGATACTCGTGGTGGATTTTGCGAACCAGTTAAAGGTGCGCGGCTGGCGGATGGACGACGCGCTTTTCCGGGCCACGAAGCTCCGGTTCCGCCCCGTTTTGATGACCAACGTGGCGATGGTCGTCGGCCTTTTGCCCATCGCATTCGCACAGGGGACGGGCGCGGAATGGAAAAACGGCCTCGCCTGGGCCATCATCGGCGGGCTTTCCAGCTCGATGTTTTTGTCGCTGCTGGTCGTGCCGGTCATCTATTTTATGATGACGAACTTGATGGAACGGCTCGGTTTTGGGCAAAAGGAGGCTGTGAAAGTCGATACGGAATATGTGGAGATCGAGGCGGAGGGGTGACGAATTGGGCGATTTTGAAATAAAAAACACCTATTTTTGTCAAAAAAAAGCGATGGCCAGAGCGACCCATGCGGCGGAATTTCCCACAAATCCATCAAAATTAGCACCCCCATCGCTGCCGCAGCACTTGCTTTGGGAATACGACCTTAAAAAATTCAACTATGACCAATCCTATTTTATCGCAATTGAAAGGGTGATCGAGCGCGGCACCATCGTGCAATGGCAGATCGTGCAGCGATATTATGGCAAAGAGAAAATTTTGGAGGTCGCCAGAAAATCAAAACAACTCTCCATCCGCGACAAACAGTTTGCCGAGCTGTTCGTGAACTCCTCAATCCATGCTGTTCCTCGATAAAAAATCCATTCCACCGCCCAGTTTTCGGCTGGCATCCATCGAAGATATTTCGGCCATGAAACTCAACGCAATCGCGCACAGCGGGCAGCGATTGAAGGATTTTTGGGACATCTATTTTTTGCTGGAAAAAATGCCGCTGTCGCAAATGTTGGCCGCGTACGAAATCAAATACCCAAGCTCAAATTCGATGGTCGCGTTGAAAGCATTGACCTATTTCGATGACATAAACCCGGATTTGGACAAACCGAAAATTTGGCGAAAAATCATGTTGCCCCAAATGAAAAAGCGACTGGTTCAGTCGGTTGAAAATCTGGAGCGGACGTTTTCTGGTCAATAATTCATCGCGTGCGGCTTTATCTCGGAGGTCATCACGCACTTGGGCGCGAACCCGGCGGCCTTAAAAGCTGTCTCGAAACCCAGCCGGAGGCCGCCGATACCGGCAAAAAGGTCTATGAATTTGATGGGCTTCATGAAGAAAGGCCAAGTTTTTGTTTTAAAAAGAGGCTGAATTTTCAAACAAACCCATCCAAATTGACGGCAAAACTATTCAATCATCGACACAAATCGCCAAAATCCGGGCAATGTGGAAAAATATTTTATTTTAAAATGGAAGCACCTATTGCCCGGGCAAAAGATTTCCAGGGGCCACTATTGACCCGACAAAAGTGCCCGATGAAAAGGGCCTGTTCGATTTAAAGAAGGTGTGTTTTTGACAAAAAAAATCAGCGCTGGGAAGGGAAATCCCTGCGCCCCGACTTTATGGGCATCAATTTTCCACAAAATACATATCAAACTCGCCCCGGTTCTTGACCGGCAGCTTTCCGCGATAGGTCATCGGGAAGTCCTTTTGGACAAAAAACCGCGTCGTGCCGCTCAAATTGACGCGCCCCGGCTCGCCCGCGGCCTCCATCCGGGCGGCGATATTGACGGTGTCGCCCCAAATATCGTAGGCAAATTTCTTCTGCCCGACGACCCCCGCGACCACCGGCCCGGAGTGGATCCCGATCCGCGCCTCGAACATCGGCAGCCCAGAGACCGCACGTTCCCCATTCCATTTTTTCAAAAAAAGCTGCATGTCGAGCGCGGCCCTGACCATCCGGTGCGACCCGGTCTCGGGGTCGAGGAATCCCCCGGCGCACATATAGGCATCGCCGATGGTCTTGATCTTTTCGATGCCGTGGCTGCCCACGATCATGTCGAACGCCTTGAAACAATAGTCGAGCTCTTTCACGAGGTCGGCGGGCGAAAGCTGCTCGGCGATGCCCGAAAAATTCTTGAAATCGCTGAAAAGCACGCTCACCTGCGGGTAAAAACGCGCTTCCGCAGAGCCATGTTTTTTGAGCTCATCGGCGACGGCGACGGGCAGGATATTGAGCAAAAGTTCCTCCGAGCGCGCCCTTTCCTGTTGGATGATCTTGTTTTTTTCGGCCAATATCTTGTTGTTCATTCGCGCCCGGAGCAGCCCGAAACCGATGCCGAGGGCGGCCAAAATGCCGAGGGCGGCGAGCGCGAGGCTGAGGTTTTTTTGCGCTTTTTGCTCCGAAATGACCGTTTCTTGCTGCGAAATGGCCATTTTCTGCGCCGTCAGGGCCATCGAGTCCATCGAACCTTTGAAGCTCAAAGAATCGACGAGCATCCGTTGGTTGGCCAGTTCGAGCTCGCGTTTTGCCTGATCCTCGGTAAGGCTGGTGATGGCCTCGTTTTTTTTGGAAATTTCGCGCGAAAGCAGGTTTTGCGCCTGGCTCAATTTCGCGGTCGATTTGCTCAACGACTGGTTCGACGCGGCCAGGTCGCTGACCTGCGATTGGAGGTTTTCGGCGCGTTTTTTTTCGCCCAAAACAGTCGAGATGCGGGCCACCTGATTGTCGATTTTTGTCATCGCGTCGCTGTCCTTTTCGCGCTCGGCGATGGTTCGCAGGTTTTTCAGGTTGTCAAGTTGGAGGTCGTAGTTGTTGCTGCCCGATTTGTCGAGCAGTTCGAGCGATTTGCGGAAATCAGCTTTGCCGACCTTCTTTTTCCCGCCCGAACTGGCCAAGAGTAGCTTCCCTTTTTGGTTGAGGGCGCGGGCGGCGAGGTCGTTTTGCACGAAGGTCATGGCCTGGTCGGCGGCATAATCGGCAAGCTTGATGGCGGATTCGGTGTCGCCGTCATTGCGGGCCTTGCCCGAAAGTTCGAGCGCCTTTTGGGCCTTGGCGACACCGTCCGATTTGGCGAGTTCGTCGGCATATTTTTTTGCCTGCGCAAAAATTGTTTTTGGGGAAAACAGCCCGCAGGCGAGCAAGGAAAGGATGAGCACGTTTTTCATTTGGCAAAATTGGATTTTGTAAATTGCTGATTTGAGTGGCCAAAAATAGGAATTGCTTTGTTTTAAATCGCGCTGATTTATTTCCAAAATTCAGGCCGGAGATTTTTTTGTTGAAAAACCCCCGCTTTGCTTCGCAACCTTTTTCTACTTTCAGCCCATCATTTTACAACGAAACCAATATCCGAAAAATGGAAGAAAACACCATCAAATGCCCGGAGGTCGTCGCGACCGAAAAGGCCAGCCTCCTCGAACGCCGCGCCAAGCTCGGCATCCAAAACGAAGGCCCGAGCGGCGAAAACTGGTTCGGCATCGCCCTTTCCGGCGGCGGCATCCGCTCGGCGACCATCAACCTCGGTTTTTTGCGGACGCTCCACAAGTTCGGCATCCTCCACCGCGCCGATTACCTCTCGACGGTCAGCGGCGGCGGTTATTGCGGCTCGTTTATCCAAACGGCGGCGCGGGCCGAGGGCAGCATGGACGATATTTTTTCGGAAAAAAAGATCGACGCGCTCCGCAGCCACGGCGAGTACATGATACCCGGTCAGGGCTGGCCCAAACGCTGGAACCAGCTCACGCTCATCATCGGCTACCTCGTCAGCACGGTGATGTCGTTCATCAGCCCGGCGATTGTTTTTGGCATCCTTTTTTGCCTTTGGCGTGCGCTCAATTTCGCCCTGCCCGAGTTCGGTTTTGGCGCGATTGCCATCCCCGAAACCTATTCGGAACTGGCGAAACTGGCCATCGCGGCGGTCATCGGGGCGCACCTTGTGTTCAACCTGCTCCTCAATTTCAACCTCGGCATCTCCAAAAAATTCAACCATTTGGAGGCCGGGCTGGCCGTTTTGGGCGGGCTTTTCGCGGTCGTTTGGGCTTTTTCAAAAATAAAACTCGACAGCGGCCCCGACAATATGGGCACCGCCGCCCAATATCTCATCGCGGCGGCAATCCTTTTCGGCGCCGGTTTTTTCACCAACCCGAACGCGATCAGTTTTCACCGTTATTATCGGAACCAATTGGCGGACTGCTATTTGCAGTTTGCGGGCGGCTGGAACAACACGCCGTTGAAGGATATTTTTTCGACAAAAAAGGACGACAAAACGGGCTTTATCGCCCCATATCCGCTCATAAACACCTGTTTGAACCTCCAAAACCCGTCGGGCGACGACAAGTTCAAGGGCGCGAAAGCTAGCGATTATTTCCTGCTCAGCCCCTTTTTCATCGGCTCAAAACTGACCGGGTACGTCCCGACCGACCGCTATTCCGACTATCAAAGCATGACGCTCCCGGCGGCGGTGACCATTTCGGCGGCGGCCGTGAACCCCGGAATGGGCATCTATTCCAACAAAATGCTGTCGGTGATCATGACCATTTTCAACGCGCGGCTCGGCTTTTGGATATCCAACCCGTTGAAGGCGCAAAAACTGCGCTCGCTCGTCTGGTGGCCCGCTTATTTTTTCAAGGAACTGACCTCGACCATCGGCACGGACAACAAAATGGTCAATATTTCCGACGGCGGGCATATCGAAAACCTCGCCGTTTATGAGCTTTTGCGCCGCCGCTGTCGCCTGATTATCGCCGTCGATGCAGGCGAGGACGCACTTTATGGGTTCGCCGACCTCGAAAACCTCGTCGTCCGGGCCCGCAACGAACTGGGCATCGAGATCCGTTTCCGCCCTGACCAACAGCCCGAAAGTTTGATCCGCCCGCAGCCGTCCCACGGTTATTCGCGCCAGCGTTTCGCCATCGCCGACCTCATGCTTCTGTGGGAGGACGAAAAGATCACCGACGAAAACGGAAAAAAATACACCAAAAGCACACCGATTCCCGGCGGCAAAAAGGTCGGGACGCTCGTCTATGTCAAAAGTTCCGTGACCGCCCCGCAGAGCAAACCGTCGCTAAAAGAGGATCGCGACCAGCTCAAATTTGACACCTATAAATATAAAATTTACCACCCCGCTTTCCCGCACGAAAGCACGGGCGACCAGTTTTTTGACCGCGTGCAATGGGAGGCATATTACCAGCTTGGGCAACATATCGGGGCCGACGTGCTGGGACTTCGCCGCTCACCGGACGATTATAAATATGGTGTTTCGGAACAGGCCTCGGTCGAAAACCTGATCAATTTGTTCGACAACCGTCAGTCACTTTTCGCGGAAAACATCGCCGAACAGGCCGCGCCCGCCACGATGGTCCGGGAGGAAAGCGAGAACGAATCGTTCAATGTCGGTGGTGCGCCCGCGCCCGCGTCCGCCGTGCTCATCGAGGTGCCGAGGTCGCGCGACGCAATGCCCGCGCCGGTTCCAGCTGCGCCGAGCGAGGCGGAGATCGGGTACCGGATGTGATTTTTTTTTTGAACAATTTGGCCAAATTTCGCCGCTGGCGCGAGGTTTTGCCTCGTGGCCGCTGGCGCGAGGTTTTGCCTCGTGTCATTTATTATTTCGGCTGTGCCGACCGCTCCGAAGACACTTCGGTCTCAACGCAGGTTAGCGAAGTCGGCACAGCCGACAAAATACAGGGCACGAGGTGAAACC
>JANOQP010000695.1:0-6196 GCA_031414895.1 Saprospirales bacterium | reverse complement strand
ATGGCACCGCCTATCTGCTTGATCGTCGAGCCTCGCCCCGGTTTTGCCAGTCCCAAAATTCGGCGACTGAAAGCTGCCGGGCCTGTTTTTCAACCGTTTTCAGCCCGCAAAAAACTTCATAATCGATCAATTTTGAGATCGTCGGGTTCTCGCCGTTGAGCGGGTTGTCGGCGCGGCGTTTGATGTTGAGCGTCCGCGCCTCAAAATTGAGCGCGTCGAAAATAAAGAAACGTCCGCTCAATGGTTCGCCCACGCCCGTCACCACTTTGATTACTTCGGAGGCCTGCAAACTCCCGATGATGCCCGGCAAAACGCCCAAAACACCGCCCTCTGCGCAGCTCGGCACGAGGCCCGGAGGGGGCGGAGAGGGGTAGAGGTCGCGGTAGTTTGGCCCCAAAACGCCCTGTTTGTTTCGATAATTAAAGACCGATACCTGCCCCTCAAACTGGAAAATCGAGGCATAAACATTGGTTTTGCCCAATAAAACGGCCGCGTCGTTGACCAAATAGCGCGTCGGGAAATTGTCCGTCCCGTCCGCCACGACATCGTATTTTGCCAAAATATCGAGCGCGTTTTCCGAGGTTAATCGCGTGTTGTGGACGACGATATCGATGTGCGGATTGAGCGACGCGAGCCGGGTTTTGGCGGCCTCGGCTTTCAGTTGTCCGATGTTTTCCTGCCCAAAAAGCACTTGCCGCTGCAAATTGGAATCGTCCACGACATCAAAATCGACGATGCCGAGCGTCCCGACCCCGGCTGCCGCCAAATAAAGGAGCAACGGGCTGCCCAGACCGCCCGACCCGACCACGAGGACCCGCGCCGCTTTCAATTTTTGCTGGGCTTCCAGCCCAAATTCTGGGATGATGATATGGCGGTCGTAGCGCGAAAGTTCGGCCTTTGAAAAGGTGATGTTTTTGTGATTGGACATGGGTTAAGTCATTTCAAATGAAATGTTTAGCGCGGAAAAAATCTATGATCCGCAATTCAAATACCGCCCGCAATCGCCGGGACGATGCTCACGATTGAGTTTTTTTCCAAAAAAGTCCCCCCGTTTTGGAGGTCGCGGATATCGTCGTCGCCGACAAAAATATTGAGGAACCCCCGGATCTGCCCGGCCTCGTCGAGGAGGTGTTTTTTGAGGTCAGGGAAATTGAGCGCGAGGTCGCTGACCGCTTCGCCGATGGTCGGCGCGGCCGTTTCGAGGCGCGATTGGTTGCCGGTGAATTTGCGCAGCGGCGTTGGAATGATGATGGTTGCCATAAAAAAAATAGGTTTTGAGTTTACAAATGCTTCTGAATGATTGTCTGAACTGTGATTTTTTTGATTCCTATGATTTTTTTGATTTCACATTCCAAAATCAAAAAAATCACCGTTCAGACAATCATTTCCGGCTCAAATTCGGCCGATTCATTCAACCGCCACGAGGTCAGGTCCCGGATTTCTTCCCCATAAACCGAGGCGATTATGTATGAAAAATACGGTTGCGCCGCCACCCGGTCATGCTCCGACGGAATGGCCGGGCTCAATGGGTGCGAATGATAGACACCGAGTAGGGCAAGCCCGTTTTCGTCCGCAAAACGCTCTGCGCGGAGGTAATCTTTCGCCGAGATCTCGAACCGACGACGACGGTCGCCCGCCTTTGAATTGTCCACGACCATGATTTCGGTGAAATTTCGGTCGCCGCCCTCGGTTTCGTCGCCGAACAAAAAACCGCAACATTCATCGGGAAACGTTTTCAGGACATCCTCGAACATTCGGCCTCGGACTTTTTCTTCAAAATAAATCATGACCAAAAATTTGTTTGATGACCTCCCGGTATTTGAAACCATCGTCCGGCAGGACGGTGACGACGGTGCCGTGGTCGAGTTTTTCCGCAATTTTTATCGCGCCCAACAGGTTGGCCGCCGAAGATGGGCTGAGCAAAAGCCCCTCGTGGCGGTGCGCCGATTTCAATAGTTGATAAGCCTCTGCCGTGTCGATTTCGAGGTTTTGGTCGGCCAGGTTTTCATCAAAAATGGTCGGGACGACGGCGGTTTCGAGGTGTTTCCAACCTTCGAGTCCGTGCATGGGCGCGTTTGGTTGGAGCGAAATGAGTTGGATGGCCGGGTCGTGTTTTTTCAGCCGCCGACCGGTGCCGATGAACGTCCCGGTCGTGCCAAGCCCGGCCACAAAATGGGTCGTTTCGGGCAGTTCGCGCAGTATTTCAACGGCCGTGTGCTCAAAATGCGCCCGCCAATTGTTCGCATTTTTATATTGGTTGGCATAAAAATAGAGGTCGGGCCGCCGCTCGACCAGCTCGCGGGCAACCTCCTGCGCCCCGTCCGTCCCCTCGAATTTTGAGGTGAAAACCACTTCTGCGCCGAGTGACCGGAGGATGCTTTTCCGCTCCATCGACGCATTTTCGGGGAGGCAAAGCGTGACTTTTAGCCCCAATTCTTTGGCAATCGCGGCATAGGCGATGCCAGTGTTGCCGCTCGTCGCATCGAGCAAAATTTTGCCCGGGCGCAGTTCGCCCGACCGGACGGCGGCCTCGATTATTTGGAAAGCTGCTCGCGCTTTCACGCTGCCGGAAAGCTGTTTCCATTCTTTTTTGGCAAAAATTTGGACATTATTTTTTAAAAAAAGACCCTCGACGCGGTGGAGCGGCGTTTGGCCAATGCGGCTCCGCAAAGAATGGAGGCCGTTGCGGAGGCCTGTTTCGATGTCTATTTCAGTTTGTAACTCCATGCTAAATGTTGATTTTTTTGAACACGGATGACAAGGGTCAAACGTTTTTTTTGAGATTGGACGAACTAAAATAAATCCGTTCCAATCCGCCTTTTCCGTGTCATCCGTGTTCCAAATTTTCAATTTCGGGCAAAAAAAAAGCCCTTTCCACGCGGTGCGGAAAGGGCTGAGATATACTTCAAATCGGTAACTCAACTTATGGCACAGGCCGCGCCAACCCTTCCCGGTGGGAGTGGACAACAACAAGCAGCTGCGAAATTTTTGAATTGTTGATTCATGTTTCTAAACTTGGAGCAAACCTATCGGTGTTTTTTTGAACCGCCAAATCTTGTCGATTTTACGGGGTGAAATTTTATATGGCAAATCTCAAAACATAACAAGGTTTTCCGAATGATATTTGGCGCGATTTCATCGAAAATCCATTTTTCGGAAAATCCACCAACTCAAAATCAAAATCGCCAAATCATATTTCGTTGAAAAAATATTTCAATATCCGAAAATTTCCGCCAAAGTCAGCTCGCGAACCGGCCCTATTTTGCGCAAAAACTTAAAATCGACCTGCTTTTTTTCACCCAAAACGAGCCAAGTATAGGCCCGGCCTTTCACTTTTTTTCGCTGAAAATCGAGCAAATCCATGAGTTCGGCAGTGCCGATTTTTTCAAATACGTCTCGCTGCGGGTCGCTTTTTAGGCCGCGCTGTTGGCAGGTCCGCCATGCCCAATAGATGTTTTCGGGCCGCATCCGCTCGGCTGCGATATTTTTGATGATGGAAATGCGCGCCTGTTCGGCCTGTTCCTGGCTCACGGGCATCACCTCCATAATCTGTTGAAAAGCAGTGATCGCGGTCTCCATTTTGTCGGGCTGTGTGCAGGTGTAGGTCTGCAAATAGTGCGCGTTTTGCCGTTTCGACGGGCTTGCAGCGAACGCATAAGCGGCATACGCGAGTGCCTTCGACTCCCGGATCTCCTGAAAAACGATGCTCGAAAGCCCGTAGCCAAAATATTGGTTGTACCACTCGGCGAACACATATTCGTCGAGGTCAAACTTCGGTGTGCCACGCGAAATGGCCATCAAATCGACCTGAACAGATGGAAAATTCACATAAAACACCCGGTTTTTTGGCGTTTTGAGTTCTGCGTATTTCTTTTCGGGCAGCGGTTTTTTCAGCCCCGGTTTGATCGGATGGACCTTTTTGACGAAATTGGCGACCCGCCCGATTGACCGCGGGCCGAGGTAAAAAAGCGTATGCTCAAAGCCCGTCAGGCCGTGGATTATTTCCGTCAGATCGGTGGCTTTCAACGCCAAAAGTTGCTCGCGCGGCATCACATCGTTGAACGACGAGACCGGGCCATGCTTCGCAAAATTGACCAAGCCCTTCCGCAAAATCGTGTTTTTGTCCTTTTTCGCGTTCTCGCGGCGCATGAAAACATCGGCCACGAGGTTTTCGAGGGCCGCTTCGTTCGGCTCGGCCCCGGCCAAAATTGAGGTCAAAAGCTCAAAAGCTGGCTCGAAACTTTCGTCCAGTCCGCTCAACGAAACGAACATCCGGTCGTCCTGGCATTCCACTTCAAGGTGCGTGCCGAGCCGGAAAAACGCCTGCTGCACCTTCGTTGCTGTGCGGTCTTTTGTCCCCAAAAATTTGAGATAACCCGACACGAGCGGCAAACGACGGTCGCTGTTGCGGCCCATTTCGATGATGAAATGGAAATGGAAAAGTTTGCTGTCCGGCTTTTGGATGGCATCGAAACGGAGGCCGGGCGCGAGTTTTTTTCGTTTGATAACTTGTTGAAAATCAACAAATTGCGGCTCAATATCCACGGTTTTTTGCCTCAAAAATCGGGTCGCAAAATCCGACAGGTCATCGCGGTTGAGCTCGACTGCGGTCATCGGCGGCTTCTCAACTTTCATCACGTTCGGGTCGGTGCCGGTGCGTTTTTGGACGACGACAAAGTTTTCGGCGAGGAACCATTTTTGGGCAAATTCGACGACATCCTGCTTCGTGATTTTCGCCAATTTTTTCCAACGGCCAACCACATCCTTCCAATCCAGCCCCAAAATGTACGCGCCGGTCATCGTGTCCGCGCGGCCCTCGTTCTTTTCAAAACTGCGAATCTCGGCCAGTTTCATGTCGCGGACGACGGCTTCGGGCAACCAGTCCTCGAATGCCCCCGCCTTCAAAAGTTCGATTTGCGAGCGTAAAAGTTGTTCGAGGTCATCCAATGTTTGGCCCTCGCGCGGTTTTCCGAAAAGTCCGAACTGACTGAAATCCTCATATTGCCGCTGGAAAGCGTAGCCTTCCAACACGAGTTGTTTTTGCTTCAAGTTCAGGTCAATCAGGCCCGCTTGTTGGTTGTACAAAATGCCAGAGATCAGCGGCAACATGAACGCCTCTTTGCTGCCCGCGCCCGGAAAACGCCACGCGATTTCGACCCATTCGGCCTCTTGGCCAAGCACCGTTTTGCGGATGACCTTGTCGATTTCGGGCTGTTTTTGCACCGAAAACGGCGGGATCGGCTTCGGTTTGAACCGCCCAAAAGTGGCCTCGGCCAGCTCGACGGCAACCTCTGGGTCAAAATCGCCTGCGAGAACCACGGCCATATTATTGGGTACATAGTATTTGTCAAAAAATTCATAGACTCGCCGCTGCGACGGGCTTTTGAGGTCCTCGCCGCGCCCGAGCGTCGTCTGCGTGCCATATTGGTGCTTCGGAAAAAGCGATTCGTTGATTGTCCGCATGACCTTTCGGAAATCCTTGTCCTGGCTCATGTTGAATTCCTCGAAGATCGTCTCCAATTCGGTGTGGAAAACCCGCAAAACGGGCCGCCGGAACCGCTCGGCCTCCAACTCGAACCAACGCGCCAACTCGTTCGACGGGATGTCGTTCACGTAGACCGTCTGCTCAACCCAAGTGTAGGCATTGGTACCGGAAGCGCCGAGGGCGGAGACCATTTTATCGTACTCGTTGGCCGCCACGAACTTTGCGGCGAGGCCCGAAACCTTGTCTATCTCGCTGTAAATCAATGCTTTGCGCGCCGGGTCCTGCTCCGTCCGGTGGTCCTCGAAAAGCTGTTCGATGCGGTCGAGCAACGGTTTTTCCGCCGCCCAATCGAGCGAGCCGAGGCGGTCTGTGCCCTTGAACATCATGTGCTCAAAATAGTGTGCAAGGCCCGTTGCGTCCGACGGGTCGTGCTTTGAGCCGGCCCGCACCGCTATTTCGGTCTGCACGCGCGGCTCGATTTTATTGACCGACATTAGGAGTGTCAGGCCGTTCGGGAGGATGTGTTTTTGTGCGTTTATGGGATCGGCGGCGACAGTCTGGAAATTGGTTTTTGTTGAAATAGTCATTGATTTATTTAGAAAAAAAACGTGTGTTCGGGCAGTTTGGGCGGCGAAGTTAAAAAGTTGAGTGTAGCTGTGCGGTTTTCGGCACTGCTGCCACTGCCGCCACCGGCTGCCCCGGATTCGCCGC
>JANOQP010000694.1:0-3131 GCA_031414895.1 Saprospirales bacterium | reverse complement strand
CGATGTTCGTCGAAATGCTCAACCTGCGAATGTCCAAAAAACAGAAGCCCGTGCAGCTCCACGGTTATGGCGAACAGGCCGCACAGCACAATTTGCTCGATGAATCCTTGCTTGATGACGAGAAAAGGGTCAAATTTTGACGAATTGTGGAATCGCCTTTTTTTAAAACACAGGGGCGACGGAGGGTTTCACAGAGCATAAAGGAGTTTTCGCGCTGCGAAACGCTGTGCCCCCCCCATTGCCTCTGTGTTTTAAAAATCTAAACCCGCGACGACTGCGGCGGCGGCACGACTGGCAAAAAATAAGGCCGAAACCGCTCTACTTCCCGCTTTTTTATCAACCGGAAACCGACCGATCCGGACACTACAAACCTCCATTGGTGGTGCAAAAGGTCGTCCGCGCCAAGTACGATTTGCAAGGGCCATTTTTTAAAGGGCACAATGGAAAGCCCCGAATAAAGCCCATATCCCGACCATTCCACGATCAAATTGGCCGTCGGCAGGACTTGCAGGGCCGCACTTGCGAACACGCCAGCCGGGCCGGTTTTTTTCAAGGTGAAATTTTTGTCGGCCCGAAAACGGCCATTTCCGAGGCCGCCGTTCAACCAAATGGTCGAAAATGGGCGCAAATTGTCCTTTTTCAACGGAAAAAAAGTGGTCGCGCAAACATAGACGCTGTGCAAACTGTTCGGCTCGCTCGGGTTGAGACCAAGCAGGTCGTAGCCGCCGACACCGGCCCAAAAACGCCTCGTGACCATCCGCGAAATATGCCAATCAAGCGTCCCCTCGCCGAGATTGCCCTTTTGTCCCGCCGAATTGGAGATGCCGTAAATATTGAGGCGCACGTCAAGGCCGATGTATTTTTCCGGGTTGCCG
Source organism: Saprospirales bacterium (assembly GCA_031414895.1). Taxonomy (GTDB): domain Bacteria; phylum Bacteroidota; class Bacteroidia; order Chitinophagales; family Saprospiraceae; genus JANOQP01. The sequence continues at coordinate 2,256 of JANOQP010000694.1, read as the reverse complement.
AGGCCGAGCGTGAAAATGGCGTTCGCGTCCGGCCCCCATTTGTCGTCGTTGAGGCGGGTCGTGTTTTGGGCGTTGCCACCGAGGCCGATATTGCCCAAATAACCGCGCCCGAACGCGTCGGGGATGGTCGAGGAAATGGCCGCAACCGGGTTGTTGAAAAAACGCGTCGAATCCTGCCCGAACAGCCCGCTGATGGAAATGGCCAGGAAAAAAATGGTTGTTTTCATGGTTTCAAAAAGATTGAAATCCCTTTTTCTGAAATTCATTTTATGAACAAGTTCATCGCTTTTGCCCTCCTGGCGTTTGCAGCCTGTGGTTTTTTTGAAAATGAAAAACCGCTCGAACGCTATTATTTCCCCATAAAATCGCTCAAAAAAGGGCTTGTTTATGCTTATCGGCCACTCGGCGCGGATTCGGCAGCGGTCGAATATTGGTATTTCCGTTCCGAAAAAAAGAAGGGCAAAACGTGGTTGGTCGCCCAGTTTTATCGCCCCGATTTCTCGGTCGGCCAACTCGTCACAGAGGAGATTTTCGACAACGGCGCAGTCGCCCAACAGGTCTTGCTTTACGAAAACGATTCGGTTTCGGGCAAGGCCATCCAAATCCCGACGGTCATCAAATCCGGCAATATCTTCCCTTTTGAAAAACTCGATTCGACCGAAACCCTCCATTTTTCCCTCGATTGGCACCCGCCGGGCGACACGGCGGCAACCATTTTTTTGAAAAGAACGCGCCAGTTTTCGGGCATTGGCGAGCCTTTTTTGTTCAAAAACAACTGCTTCGCGACCGTCCGTTTTTTGCTCCGCGAGGTCATCGGCAATGAGCGGGACGGCAGTTCTGAGATTGAGGGCCGCGGCGAGGAGGTCTATGGAGAGGGCCTCGGTTTGGTTTCCTATAAAAAAGAGTTTGCGGGCGGTTTTCGGCTCGCCTATCGGTTGGTGGACACGTTCGGGATGCCGGAATTGGAGCGGCGCGCACGGCCGGTTTTGCTGAAATGATCACTTTTCCACCCGCAGTTGGGGCCATTTCATGTCCAGTTTTTCCAATTCCCCGACGATTTTTTTCGCAATAATATAGTCCCGGTACCACCTTTTATCGACCGGGACGACCGTCCACGGGATTGCCGAGTTGTTGATCGCGAACTCGTAGGCGGCCATGTACTTGTCCCAAAGTTTGCGCTCTTCCCAGTCGCCGGGGTTGTGTTTCCAATGTTTTTCGGGGTCGTCGATGCGCTCCTGGAGTTGTTCGGCCTGTCCCTCGGACGAGCTGTGGAGCATAAATTTCAGCACGAGCGTGTTGTTGTCGAAGGCCAAAAGCTCCTCGAAGGCATTGATTGCGGCCATGCGCTTTTTTGTCCGCTCGCCATCGATCCAGCCGTGAACGGATTGGATCAAGATATCCTCATAATGGCTGCGGACGAACACCCGGATCTGCCCTTTTTCGGGCGCGTTCTTGTGGACGCGCCAGAGGAAATCATGTGCAAATTCCTCGTCCGACGGTTTTTTGAAGGCCGTGACCGAAAGGCCGCTCGCGGTGCATTTGTCGAAGACATTTTCGACCGCGCCATCTTTTCCGCTGCCGTCCATGCCCTGCAAGACCACCAAAACGGCGTGTTTTTTATTGGCCATCAACAATTTTTGGAGCTCGCCGAGCCGGGCGATGAGTTGTTCGGTCTCCTCGGCGAGGTCTTTTTTGTCGATGTTCTTTGGCGGTTGGGTGGCAGTTTTTGAAAGTTTTATCATCGTGGATTGGTTGAATAAAATTATGACCGGGCGAATGTCCCCAATTTCAACAAAAAAAATAGGGCCGATACTCGCGATTGAGTGCCGGCCCTATTTTTTTTCCTTCGGAAGTGTTTTCACTCTGGCTGCCCGCCGGATGCATTCGGATTATTATCGAAACTGATCAGGCCGAGGCCGAACAGCAGACTGACCACGAGCAGGGCGCCGAAGATGATTGAGGAGTCCATAAATAGGTGGGTTAAAGATTAAAGAATTTGGTTTGGCCCCGTTGGATCGGGTGTCCCATAGCAAGAAGGGCGCAAAAAAGGGCCGAGGTCGCAGAACCGTCGCGGGGATTAATGTTGGGTGTAAAGGAACTGGCAGAAGATCAATATTTTATTACCCAAAAGTGTAATTTTTGTTAATTCCCAAAAAAAAATTTAGCCCACCAAAAGGGGCTATTTTCACCCAAAATTTTTTCCAAAATTGAAAACCCTTGACCGCGGTGCCGCCATTTCGCGCATCAATTTTTTGC
>JANOQP010000693.1:0-1758 GCA_031414895.1 Saprospirales bacterium | reverse complement strand
ATTCGATATGTTCGTAGTCGCGGCTGCGCTGGTCTTCGTTTGGGATGAGCATGGCGATGGGCGTGCCGAGGGTCTTTCCCTCAAAAATGCCGCTTAAAATCTGGACCGTGTCGCTTTCCTTCCGTTGGGTGACGATATGGCTCTGGCCGGGCCGTCGCCGGTCGAGCTCTTTTTGGATAAAATCAATCGCCACTTCCAGCCCGGCGGGGCAGCCGTCGATGACCACGCCGATGGCCGGGCCGTGGCTCTCGCCGAAAGTGGTGATGCGGAAAATATGGCCGAAACTGTTCATGTTTTTGGCAAAATTAGCTGGCTATCTTATGCCTTCTCGAGCAAATAGGTTTTGAAATCCTCAAAATTTACGGCCAGTTTGACCGCGCTTTTCTCTTTTTCGAGCAATGCCGAAAGCCGCGCCGGGACATCGACCGGGCCGGGCAAAATGGCCTCCATCGCCTCCAAAAACTTCGCCGGGTGGGCCGTCGAAAGCACCGCGGCCGTGAATTTCCCGGCATTCCCTTTTTGAAAACCCTCCCAACCGAGCCACGCGACTGCCGTGTGCGGGCACATCATATAGCCCGTTTTTTCAAAAATTTGGCGGATCGCTTCGCTGGTTTTCGCGTCGCTGAAACGGTCGCCGGCCAGTTTTTGGCCGCTGTTCTTTTCGGAAAAAATTTCGAGGCGCGGGAAATTTGACGGGTTGCCCACGTCCATCGCGTTCGAAATGGTGGCGATGGTCGGCTTTGGGGCGAAGGTTTTGGTCGCCAGCCAAATGGGCACGGCATCGTTTTCGTTGGTCGCGGCGATGAATTTTTCGACCGGGAGGCCCATTTGCACCGCCCAAGCGCCCGCCGAAAGATTGCCGAAATTGCCGCTGGGCACGCTGAAAACAAGCGGCTTTCCCGTTTTTTTCAACAACGAAAAAGCGCGAAAATAGTAAAAAGTCTGGGGGATGAGCCGGGCGATATTGATGCTGTTGGCCGAGGCGAGGGTCATTTTTTGGCGCAGATCATTGTCCAAAAAGGCCATTTTGACCAGTTTTTGGCAATCGTCAAAATCGCCCGCGACCTCGATGGCCGAGATGTTCTTGCCGAGCGTCGTCAATTGTTTTTCCTGAATTGGGGAAACCCGCCCGGATGGGTAGAGGATGGTCACGCGGATGCCCGGCACGTCGAAAAAGCCCTGCGCGACCGCCCCGCCCGTGTCGCCAGACGTTGCGACGAGGATATGTATTTCCCGGTTTTTCCTTTCCAAAAAATGCCCCATCAGCCCGGCCATGAACCGCGCGCCGAAATCCTTGAAGGCCATTGACGGGCCGTGCCAAAGCTCCAAAATGTTCGTGTCGCCGCCCAAATTGACCACCGGGCTGTCAAAATTGAACGCCTTTTCGATGATTTTTTCGAGGTCTTTTTTTGCGACATCGTCACCAATCAGATGTTCGGCGACGCCGAACGCGATTTCGTTGAACGTGCGGCCTTCTATTTTTTCAAAAAAAGTGGCCGGCAGCCGGTGGATTTCGCGCGGCATATAAAGCCCGTTGTCGGGCGGGAGGCCGCGAAAAATGGCCTCTTCGAGCGATACGTCGGGGCTTTCGTGTTTCGTGGAATAGTAAAGCATTCTGTAACTGTTTAGGTCGGGGCTGTACCGGACGGCTTTAGCCGCCGTATTGTGTTAAAAATAGCCGTATTGGTTATAAATCGTCGATTCAGGATTGTTTATTTGGCGATAAATCTCCAAAGAAGTGCAAAATCGGCGGCTAAA
>JANOQP010000692.1:0-4491 GCA_031414895.1 Saprospirales bacterium | reverse complement strand
CACAGGCTTTAGCCTGTGGTTTTTGGGTGAAAACCTCCCTGGCTTTAGCCAAAAATATTTGGCTAAAGCCGAATAAATTGAGCTCGGGCACCACAGGCTGAAGCCTGTGGCAATTGAAAATACATTCACATTCGAGAATAGGCTACCGCGCAACTTGAATTTTTAAAAACACTCATCCGATGACCTATCACACCTTTCAATACGCGGCGCTGAAATACCGTCCGTCCATCTTGCTCGACGAGGCGGTGAACGTTGGGTTGTTCTTTTGTTTTGACAATGGGCATGTGGCGTTTTTGAAGTCGCAAAACTGGGCGCGGATCAAGGCATTGAACCCCGAAGCGGATATCGCGACGATAAAACGGTACTTGACCTCGTTTGAGAAAAAAGCGGAATCGCTGCGGCTGAAACGGATTTTTTTGGAAGACACGGCGGAGAAAATCTGGAGCGGGCAATTTTTGGTCCCGGATTCCAACTCCTTCCAGCTTTCCGCATTGCGGACGGGCGAGACGGCCAACATCGGCGAGACGCTGGACTATTATTCCCGCACCTTTTTTCCGCCGCCCGAAGCCGAAAAAGCGCGGGCCTACAAAAACGAGGTTTGGATCGCGGACCGTTTTGCGACGGCCCTGCGGGAACGCGACGGCGAAAAGCTCCATTTTTTCCAAAAGAGCAAAAAGATCGAGGTGCGCGGCGCGTTCGCGGAGTTCGACTACGCATGGCAGAACGGGACGGAAAACCTCGTCAAGCCGCTCGGTTTCGACCTCTTGACCCGCGAGGGCATCTTGGACAAAGGCAACCTTTGGCAGGGCAAGCTGATCAACCTGCGCGAAACGGTGGCGGACAACAACCAACGGATCGACTTTTTGGTGAGCGGGCCGGACAGGGGGCAGCCCGCGCTTTTCGAGGCCTACGAAGAGGCTTTTTACAATTTGGAAAAACTGGATTTTCCCAAAACGCTGCGGCGCGAAAACGAGATCGCGGGGTATGTGGACTACGCGCTGGAAAATTTCAGGGTTGCTGGCGAATGATGCCAAATGCCCAAAAATACGGAAGGCCCGCTTTAATCGAAGCGGGCCTTCTGTGTTTTGGGGCGAACGGTCAATCAAAAAGCTCGACGTTGATTTTCAAACGGTTCAACTGGCTGAACTTGAGGATGCCCTCCTTTTGCAACCGCCCAACGACGATGCCGGGATGGACGGCGTGGCGGGCCGAAAAATCGAGGACCATTGCCTCGGTGACCCGGAATGCCTGGGCCATTTCGGCCCATTTTTCGGCGGGGATGAGCAGGTCGGCGGCGCATTTGTCGGCCTGCGCCTCTTTGACCGAGTCGTTCACGATGCCGTCGGCCTCGTCGATGAACGCGTCCTTTTTGTCGTGGAGGAGGATATGCGCCGCCTCGTGGAAGACGGTGAACCAAAAGCGGTCGTTGGTCTTGAACCGCCCGGAAAGCTGGATGAGCGGGCGGCCACGCACCCAACGGGCGGCACCGCTGACGGGCGCACCTTTCAGGTTTTGGGAAAAAACAACGGCCACGCCCGCCGAGGCGGCAAATTCGACGAGTTTTTCGCGGAAATCAACGGGCTGCACCATGGCAAGCTCGCGGATGTCGAACAGGGCGGCCTCGAACGCTTTTTTGTCGAAAGGGGGCAGCGATCGGCGGTTTTCGGCCTCGCGCTCGCCGTGCCGGAGCCAAGCGGCCATGGCCCAATCGGAGGCAGCAGAATGGGCATCCCTTTTGAAACGGACATCGGGGCGGTTCTTGCCGAGGACAAAATCGGGGAGGACCTTGACGGAGGCGACGCCGAAAAAGCGGAGAACGGCGTCCATGTTTGAAAGCGGCGCGCCGGTTTTAGGGATCCATCCAACGCGCACCATTTCGGGGAGGGGAATTTTTTTGAGGATTTCAAGCTCGTCGAGGTTTTTTTCGGCCTCGTTGAGCTCGGAAAGTTCGATGCGGTAATTGTTTTCGCGGGCGAGCCAAAATTGGGCGGAAGCACCGAGTGCTTTTTCAAGTTGCATGGCGGTATCCGAAGTGATCGCGGCTTTCGCTTTGATGATCTCGTTGATGGTTTTTAGCGGTCGGCCCATCCGTTCGGCAAGCTCCTTTTGGGAAATGCCGCGCTCGGCGAGCATTTCTTCGAGGGTATCGCCGGGCGGCGAGATGAGCTCTCTCGAAAGTGCGATGTCTTCGCGTGTCAGGGAATCCATAATTTTCAGGTTGAGATTGTAGTTGAATCAATGATAGTCGACACCAATGTCGAGGATTAATACTCTGTGGATCTGGGCCAGTTCAAGGCCTCCGTCTGGTTTAAGAATTGGCGGCTGGTGGTTTGGCCGAAGTAGGATCCTAAAATTTGGTGAAATATGGAGCGCAAACTTGCCCAATTGGTTGCCCGAAAGGGGGTGGAAATTGCCAGAAAAATGGAACATCTCGGCCAGGTTTTGTGCGGCCTTTAGTTCAGCGAAACGTTTTTTGATGGTTTTGGAACGTTCATAACCGTAAGTGGTAACGATGTTTTTGGGCGAAATGGATTTTTCGAGTTTGGTATTGTCAAATTCTATCTCCATGCAATGTGCATTGTTTAATAAAAATAACCTTTGGGGTTAAAAACCGGGACGAAGGTATCGGTACTTTTGAAAAAGCCAAGCCCGGTTCAACATATTTTCCACCTTAACCTGAACACCCTCGCCCGCCCGCAAACCTGCCGGAGCCGCGCCTGCACCCGGTCAAAAAGCAGTTCCTTTTGTTTTTCGACGCTGTCTTGTTCGATGAAAAGGGTCTGTCGTTTTTCGTTGCGGAGGCGTTCGAGGCCCTTTACCTCGCGCTGCAGCTGGACTTTTGTTTCGAGCTGCGCCGATTTTTTGGCCTCCGATTTTTTCAGGCCGATGACGCGGTCGAGGTCTTTCAGTTCCCGTTCGAGCGAGTTTTTCAGGTCGTCGGCCCAACGGTCGAGCTTGTCGAGCTCGGTCTCGAAAAAGCGGGCGTTCCGGGTCTGGCTTTCGGCCAAGATGTCGGCCTGTTGCTTTTCAAAAACAAGGTCGAAGGCGGCATTTTCGAGCGTTTCGACCGCCCTTTCTGCCAAAACAGTTGCCGAAAGGGAAAAAAGCCTGCGGCAGATCTCCGCATCGAGCGGCTGGCCACCGTCGGTTTGCCCGGCAAAAAGGAGGTGCTCCTCGGTCTCGAAAGCCTCTATTTTGAGCAGTTCGAGCTGGAGCCAGCCGGATCTACCGATGAACGGCTCGATGGCGCTGATCTTTTTGGCCGCCGCATCGTACCGAAAGGCGACGGTCGCAACGGGCAGGGCGGCCTTTTTGCAGTTCTCCAAAATATGGACGGCGAGCGGGTGGCCGGCGCGGTACCGGTTGGCCTCGTCGGTGATTTTTTTGTCCAAACGGTACGGCCCCAAATGGATCATCTCGGCAGGGAACGGGTTGAAACGGAGCGAAAAGGCGTGTTTTTCATCCTCAAAATCGGCCATATCTCGGAGGAACCAACGGGTCAGTTTCCAGAGCATCTGATCGTGGCGGTCGAGGTTTTGGGTGCTTTGTGCGAGGTTGATCTTGAGTTTTTCGACCACTTCCTCGTCGAAATGCTCGAAGAGTTTTCGCTTCGTGTCGTCCATTTTTTCTGAAATATCGACCTGCAGCTCGAGCTGCAACTGGTCGAACGCCTCGGTGATCTCGATGCGGGTGCGGCAGGTCTGGTAAATATCGGCGATGCGTTTTTCAAAATCGACGCCGCTCTCGATTGCGCCCAGCACCTCATCGGACACGCCGAAAACGCCCTGAAAGAGCTGGAATTTTTGTTCCAATATTTCAAAAACGCGGACATCGGCCTCGTTGGCGCGGTTCAAAAAATTAACGACGACGACATCGAACTTTTGCCCATATCGGTGGCAACGGCCAATGCGCTGTTCGATGCGCTGCGGGTTCCAGGGCAGGTCGTAATTGACGACGAGCGAGCAAAATTGCAGGTTGATGCCCTCGGCGGCGGCCTCGGTGGCGATCATGACGGTGGCCGTGTCGCGGAAATGCTCGACGATGGCGGCGCGGGTATCGACGGTCTTTGAGCCGGAGGCGCGGTCGGTGCCGTCGTGTTTTTTATGCCATTTTTTGTAGATCTCGCGGCTTTGCGGGTCGGTGTTCGAGCCGTTGAAAAGGACGGTCTTGCCCTCGAAACCTGCGGATTCGAGCAAATTTTTTAGGTAAAGCTGCGTCCGGGTGCTTTCCGTGAAGATGATCGCCTTTTGCTCGGCGCCAAGCTCGGCGAGTTTTTCAAAGCCTTTTTGGAGGGCAATTTTCAGCACCTCGCCCTTTTCGTTTTTGTGGATGCTCTCGGCCAAAAGCTGGTACTCGCGCAGTTTGTCGATCTCCAATTTGATCTCGCGGATCTCGGCGGCGGTGAAAGTTTGGGGCGCGCCGTCGTCAAATTCTTCTTCTTCCTCTGCCGTGTCGTCGTCAAAAAACGGGTCATCGTCCTTCGGGCGGCGG
>JANOQP010000691.1:0-3241 GCA_031414895.1 Saprospirales bacterium | reverse complement strand
GTGAAACCTCGCGCCAGCGGCAAATTGGGCAAAATGAGGCGATGACCTCAACCCTTCACTTCATTAAAATTGGGACAAAATTGCCCTATCGGCCAAATTCAGCTAAATTTGGCCGATTGAACAGCCAAATTCAACTAAATTTGGCCGATTAAACTTCCAGTTTTATATGATCGATCGTTTATTGACCCAAAAAATCAGGGAGCGGCTGGGCCGAGGGAAGGCCATTCTCATCCTTGGGCCGCGCCAAACGGGAAAAACAACGCTTGCAAAACGCATCTTGGCCGAACAGCCGGGCCGAGCGCTCTACCTCAATGCCGACGAGCCTTTTGACCGCCAGCGATTGACCGATGTTTCGTCCACACAGCTCCGGCAATTAGTCGGGACCGCCGAATTTGTGGTCATCGACGAGGCACAGCGCGTGCCGAACATCGGCCTGACATTGAAGATCTTGGTGGACCAACTGCCCGAAAAGCAAATCTTGGCGACCGGTTCGTCATCGCTCGATTTGGCCAATTCCATCAACGAGCCGCTCACGGGCCGCCTATTTTCCTTTCAGCTTTTCCCGATTTCTTGGCCCGAATGGGCGGCGCACGTCGGCGAACTGGAGGCCCTCCGGCAGTTGGAGCAATGGCTGGTTTTCGGCTCATATCCCGATGTTTTGAACAACCCCGGCGACGAACCGGCCATGTTATCGAGCCTCACCGCAGGCTATTTGTACAAGGACATTCTGTCGTTTGGGACGGTCAGGAGGCCGGAAGTGCTCGAAAAACTGCTCCAGGCCCTCGCCCTCCAACTTGGTAACGAGGTCTCTTACAACGAGCTGTCCAACCTCTTGAGGGTCAGCAAGGATGTTGTGATCAACTACCTCGACCTGCTCGAAAAATCGTTCATCATCTTCCGGTTGCCGCCGTTCAGCCGCAACCTCCGCAAGGAGATCTCGACCTCGCGCAAGGTCTATTTTTACGACAACGGCCTTCGGAATTCCATCATCAACAATTTCAACCCGCTCGCGCTCCGGCAGGACAAGGGCGCATTGTGGGAAAATTTCCTCCTTTCTGAACGCAAAAAACGCAACTTGTACCAACAGTACCCCCACGCGCCTTTTTTTTGGCGGACGCACGACGGGCAGGAAATCGACCTTGTCGAGGACGCGGGCGGGCAGCTTTCAGCCTTTGAGTTCAAATGGAGCCCCGAAAAACAGGCAAAAATGCCCAAGTCCTTCGCCGAAAACTACCCGGGCAGCAACTGGGCCGTGGTGAACACGGAGAATTTTCCACCTTTTTTGATGTAAATTTTGGCCTATTATTTTTGAAAACAAAAAAGCCGATGACCCAATCGGGGCCATCGGCTTTTTGGGTGCTTTGCCCGAAAAAAACCGCGATCACTCCTTCTTCCCATCCACCCGGATCCGGCCGGCGCGGTTGGCCACTTCCCAAGCAGTGGCCATGGCGAGCTTGCCGATCTTGGCCATTTTCTCAAAATTGATCTTGTCCATCGTGTCAGACGGGCGGTGGTAATCGGGGTGGACACCGTTGAAATAGAACACGACAGGAATGCCGTTTTTCGCAAAATTGTAGTGGTCCGACCGGAAATAAAACTGGTTCGGGTCGTCCTTCGCGTTGTATTTGTAGTCGAGTTTGAGCTGCGTGTACTTCGCGTTCGACTCCTCGTTGATCTTGTGGAGGTCGGTGCTCAGGCGGTCCGCGCCGATCACATAGACATAATCGGGGTCGCCCTTGTGGGCATCGTCCACCCGGCCAACCATGTCGATATTGATGTCCACGATGGTCTTATCGAGCGAAAAAATAGGGAACTGTGTGTAAAATTCCGAGCCGAGCAGCCCTTTTTCCTCGCCGCTGACGAGCATGCAGACGACCGAACGGCGGGGTCCCTTGCCCGCATTTTTCGCCTCGACGAGCGCACGGGCAATCTCGATGACGGTCGAGGTGCCGCTCGCGTTGTCGTCCGCGCCGCGATAAATGGCCGAATCGCGCTTGCCGAGGTGGTCATAGTGCGCGGTGATGAAAACGTACTCCTTTTTATAGCGGTCGTCCGAGCCCTCGATGAAGCCGATCACGTTTGAGCCTTCGATGCTTTTGACCGATTTATCGAGGTTCAGGCTGATTTTGGCTTTCAAATCGACCGATTTTGGCTGGCCGGACTCTTTGATCGACTCGCGGGCGGCGACCACTTTTTTGAGTTTTTTGCCGATGATCTCCGTCGCGATCTCTTGCGAAATGAACACCACCGGGGCCAGTTTTTCGTCCACGGCGCGGGTTTTCGGGGTCATTTTGAAACCGGAAAGTTCCAATTTGTTGGCCTTCAAACTTTGTTGGATGTTCGGGTCGATGATGAAAACAGCCGCAACACCGCGCTTTTTGGCGGCCTCGGCCTTCCTTTTCCAATCTTTCGACCAATGGCTGCCGACTATTTTGTTGCCTGTGATCACAAAAGTGCTGTCCGCCCGGCGCGGTTCGCCGTCGTAGATGATGATGGCCTTGCCCTTCCAATCTTTTTCAGTCGAATAATCGCTGTATTTCGGGTCGTCGATGCCGTAACCGGCGAAGAAAATATCGTCAATTTTGACCTCGCCCACGTCCGGCGTCGTGCCGGGATAGACATAATAACTGAAGTTCGACTTGAACTCCTGCCCGTTCACCGCGAACAGGTTTTTCTCCCAGGTCTCGCTCGAAAGGAAGATTTTTTGGAAGTACGAATTGTTGTCGCCCATCGGTGGCAGGCCGATTTCATGAAATTGCCGGGCGATATAATCGGCCGCTTTTGCCTGCCCCGGCTGCCCCGTTTCGCGGCCTTCGAGCGAGTCGCTGGTCAGGACGGTCATGAGTTTTTTCAGTTCGGCGGGGTCGATTTTTTCGAGCCACGGCTCGGCATCGGGCGCGGTCAGGTTTTCGTAGACCGGTTTTTTGGTTTTTACGGGGGCGGTCGGGACGCTTTCCTGCGAAAAAAGAAAAGCCGACAGCAGGGCCATCGGCAACGTGAGGATCAATTTTTTCATTAAAAATTCCAATTTCAACAATGTTATCGGTTTAAAAGAACGTCGGAGGGGGGTTGATGCCCCTCCGACGTTCTTTTTATTGAACACAAATAGCGGGGTTTTGACTGCCCGAACGGTTGTTTTTTCTACCAATTCATCCAATTCGGCTGCGATTTGACCGATTGGCGGCCCTGTTTTTGTCCCTGATGGCGCGAGGTTTTGTGATCTACGACGTGAAGTTGTACA
>JANOQP010000690.1:0-5935 GCA_031414895.1 Saprospirales bacterium | reverse complement strand
TAGCCGAATTTTGGCTAAAGCCGAGCAAATTAGCCAACTTTTCCCACAGGCTGAAGCCTGTGGCAATTGAAAAAAAATGCTTAAGTCAATGACATTGCCCCAGCGGGGCGAAATGTCTGCTCGATTTCAAAAACATTTCGCCCCGCTGGGGCTAAAACCAATTTGACGCGCCAATAAACTACCAACGTTTCGCCCCGCTGGGGCTGGGAGCTAAATATTTTGAGCAAATTTAGCGGGAAAACCCGTTCGTCAAAACCCTTTCCCGTTCAAAAAAGCCCAACCTGCGGTAATTCTCACCTGACCGCTATTTTCATTTTAAAAAAAAATCATTTTGTCGAAATCAGGTTTAAGTCATTGACATTCAATGATTTAAGGCGGCCATATTTTGTTTATTTCACAAAAGGCCACGCCTGACGATTTTGTTTTATTTAAAGGCTTAACTCATTGAAAATCAATTGTTTAGTTCATAAAGCACCCGAACGAGCTACATATTCCATAAAGAATATATGGAACGGGTTTTGGAATTAAGCAAAACATCAAACTATACAATGAGAAAATATGACGAAAATAGTAACACAACCGCTCACGGTGTCATCGCCGATGACATGCCCATTTTTGTGGAGGGCCTCCGACAGGTGCTTACGGCCTCGACCGATTATCTGGTGAAGGTCATCGACACGTCCCGTTCCGGGGTCCAGACGCTCGAAGTCCTGGCCAATTGTCGCCCCGAACTTTTGGTCCTCGACCTCAACCTTCCCGAAACGGACGGGCTTGACATTTTGCCAAAACTCAAATCGGATTTTCCGAACATGAAGATTTTGGTCATCACCGCCTACGACGACCCCAAGCTCGTCAAGGCCGCTTTTAAGGGCGGCATCGACGGCTACCTGCTCAAATCGAGCGACCGGGCGGAATTCCTGAAAGCACTTTCAGAGGTTGCCGCAGGCGAAACCTATCTCGGAAAAGGCGTTACCCCGACCGAGCGGAAGCCCTCCGAAAGCTCGAACGCAAAGGACTACGGCGACCGTTTTGCCAAAAAACACGCCCTCACGAAACGGGAAGTCGAGATCCTCAAATACATCTCGCAGGCGCTCAACAACAAGGACATCGGCGAGCAGCTCTACATCAGCGACCAGACGGTCAGCGTCCACCGCAAGAACATCATGCGGAAATTGGGGGTCTGCACGTCGGCCAGTTTGATCCGGATGGCGTATGAAAACCACCTTGTTTGACGGCGGACGGCGGACGCTTGACGGCGGACGGCGGGCGCTACTCCCACCTATTTTTTTGGTTGAAAAAAAGCACAAACCTTTAAATCCAGCACGCTGTCATTCCGTAGGAACTTGCCAAGATTCTTGCTGGATCCGGGGCAGATGCTTCCAGCATGACATGGAACGGGGCTTGAGATTTTAACTTTTTCACCCAAAAGAAAAACAGGTTTTCCATCAAATTTTAAAGTTATCCCGAAACGAAACGGCCAGCGAACCTGTGCCGCATGCCCCCGCCATGCCCCCGCCTTCGATAATCCCTCCCCCCTTTTTGCTCTAAATTAAATTATTTCATCACATAAATTGGTTACACTTTTATGAAAAGGTCAAACTCGATTCTTCGGTTCAGCATGTTGAGTTGGATGTTCGTGTTTCTCGGAATCTTGAATTTCCGAAACGCGGCCTCCGCTCAAACCGGTTGCACCCTTGCCTGCAACAGTCTCGTTCAAATCTCGCTCGACGAGGATTGCAACGTGGCGATCACCCCACAGATGGTTCTCCAGCCTGGCTCCTGCAACGGGCCGCAACTGCAAGTTATCGTCTATCAGCAAGGCACCCAAAACCCGATCCCGGGCAGCCCGAACGTCACCGCCGCCAATATCGGCCAGACGCTCGTGGTCAAGGTGCTGGACACGAACACCGGCAACTCTTGCTGGTCAAACGCACTTGTGGAGGACAAACTCCCGCCGCAGATCTCGACGCAGCCCATCCACCAGTATTGCAACTGGCCCGATATGTCGCCCGATTTCCTCTTCGCCTATGGCGTGGTGGGCGCCTACCCGACGGTCAACGAAAACTGCGGATCGTACACGCTGACGTTCACGGACGAGGTTGTTGACCTCGATTGCACGAGTTATATCAATGGTTTGGGCCAAGTTTCGGCCTATATCAAACGGACTTGGGTGGCGACCGACGCGAGCGGCAACTACAACACGAAGCTCCAATGGCTCTATCACGACCGCAAAAACGTCGGCGACATCGATTGGCCAGCCGACATCACCCTCGAATGCACGGTCGATGATGTCGATCCGGTGACGACGGGCATCCCGACGATCGACTTTGTGCCACTTTGGCCAGAAAGCGGTTTTTGCGAACTGAACGTGAACTATAACGACCAATATTTTCAGATCTGCGCCGGTTCGTACAAGATCCTCCGCACTTGGACTGGCTATGATTGGTGCCAGGCGACCGGCCAGAACAACCCCATCAACCGGATCCAGGTCATCAAAGTCCTCGACACGCACGGCCCGACGTTCACCTGCCCGGCCAATGTGACTGTCTCGACCGAATCGTATTCCTGCGTGGCCGACTATAATTTGCCCGACGTGCAAGTGACCGATGCTTGCTCGACCATCAAAACAGCGAAGGCCAGCTATCTCGGTGCGAACGGCGCGACGATCATCATCAACGGGACGATCCAAATCCAAACAATCGGCGGCCTGCCCAAAACCGTGGCCGTCTTCCCGGTCGCCGAGGCCCTCCCAAAAGGTTGGACGAACGTCACCTATTCCATCACGGACGATTGTGGCAACACCACCAATTGCACCTTCATCGTCCATGTTGAAGACCTCGTGGCCCCGGTCGCGGTCTGTCGCGAATTTACCCAAATCGGCCTCGGAACGGACGGAACGGCCCTCGTGCCTGCCTCGACTTTCAACGAAGGTTCGTACGACAATTGCGGCCAAGTCTGGTTCAAGGCCCGCCGGATGGACACCAACCCTTGCCAAAACAATGATTTTTTCCATGAAAAAGTCAAGTTCTGCTGCGTCGATGTGAAGGATACTGTGATGGTCATCCTCCGCGTCTATGACGTGAACCCCGGCCTCGGCGATGTCTCGATCAATGCATTTGACGGACATTACAATGACTGCATGGTCCAGGTTTATATCGACGACAAGATCAAGCCCGTCTGCTATGCCCCCGGCAACGTGACGACCACTTGCGATGCTTTTGACCCAAGCCTTTGGCTCTATGGCGTCGCTACTGCCGTGGACAATTGCTGCCTCGACGGCATCACGACCGTCGTGAACTATTCGCAATTCGACACGACTTGCCTTCGCGGCACGATCAGCCGCACTTTTACGGCGAAAGATTGCGCCGGCACGACCTCCCGTTGCACGCAATATATCACGGTGAACTATGTGGACGACTACCAGATCAAGTTCCCCGATGATGTCGAATTGACCGCCTGCAACGGCAACATGAACTTCGGCGCGCCGATCATCTACAACGAAAACTGCGAACTCATCGCCATCAGCCACGAGGACAAAGTGTTCACGCTCGTGCCAGATGCCTGCTTCAAGATCCTCCGCACTTGGCAGGTCATCAACTGGTGCACGTTCGACCCGAACAAGGGCTTCCACCATGTGGACAACCCGGCGAACACCAACCTCGGCGCGTTTGTCCAAAATTACTCGAACGACGGCTACAACGGCTACACCTATACGCAGGTCATCAAGATCCACGACGGTGTCAAACCGACCATCCTCAACTGCCCGACGGCAACCGTCGAATTCTGCGATTTCTCGGACAACGACCCGCAGCAGTTCAACAATGCCGATACCTGGGACCCTATCCACTTGCAAAAAGACCTTTGCGAAGGCAACCCCGACCTCAACCTCGAGGCCACCGACGATTGCTCGATGTTCAATCTCGATGTCCGTTATATCCTCTTTTTGGATCTCAACGGCGACGGATCGCTCGAAACAATCATCAATTCGCAGAACAACATCTACGGTTTTGACCTCGTGTACAGCGACAATGGCGCAAAACGCACGGCCCGCGTCCGTCGTTTCAACGGCACCAACTACGAGCTTCCCTATGGTTTGCACAAAATCAAGTGGTTCGTGAGCGACGGTTGCGGCAACGAAGCGACCTGCGAATACAACTTTGTGATCAAGGATTGCAAGAAGCCAACGATCGTCTGCCTCAACGGCCTCGCCGCCAATTTGATGAACATCGCCGTCCCGACCATCACCCTCTGGGCCTCCGATTTTGTCCAATACGGTCAAGATAACTGCACCCCTGCCAATCAATTGAGCTATTATGTCCGCAAATCCGGCACCGGATCGGGCATCCCAAGCTCGACGAACGTGACCTACAATTGCTCCGAGACCGGCACCCAAACGGTCGAAGTTTGGGCAAAGGACAAAGCGGGCAACGCCGATTTCTGCGAAACCTACCTCCTCGTTCAGGACAACATGGGCGTCTGCCCAGACAGCTCCAACACCGGTTCGGTCGCAGGTTTCATCCTCACCGAGGATGTACAGGGCGTTGAATCCGCCGAGGTCAACCTCAAAGGCTCGAACCCGGCCCTCCCGTCGGCGGGCATGTTCAACATGACATCGGCCTCCGGTGCGTTCAATTTCAACGCACTCCCGATCGATCCGAACTACATCCTTTCCGCGAAAAAAGACGTGAACCCGCTCAACGGCGTCTCGACTTTTGACCTCGTGAAAATGTCGAAACACATCCTGAACGTCCAGCCTTTTGTCGCGCCATACGATTTCATCGCGGCAGACATCAACCACAACGGACAGGTCACGACGTTCGACATCGTTGAACTCCGCAAGCTGATCCTCGGCATCTATGCGGACTTCCCGGCCAACGACGCATGGCGTTTTGTGGACAAATCCTTCCAGTTCACGACCGACACGCCGCTTGCCGAGCCTTTCCCGGAATCGGTGAAAGTGAGCAACGCCAACGATTTCGTCGCCATCAAAATTGGTGACCTGACCGGCGATGCCATCCCGAACAACGCCACCGTCGCCACGGACCGCAACCCGGTCGGGACGCTCGCTTTCTCCGCAAAGGACCGCGAAGTGAAATCCGGCGACGAGCTTGTGGTCGATTTCACGGCCTCCGAAATGGTGTCCGGCTACCAGTTCACGATGGCCTTCCCCGGCCTCGAAATGGTGGAGATCATGCCCGGCCATGATATGTCGCTCGACAATTTCAACACGTTGAAAGTGTCCGAGAACATGATTTCGACGAGCTTCAACGGCCAATCGGCAGGTGTTTTCTCGGTGAAATTCCGGGCAACCGCCGACGGCAAATTGAGCAAGATGCTCGCCGTTTCGAGCCGCCTAACCGCTGCCGAAGCCTACAATTTGTCGGGAGAAAACCTCGATATCGCCTTCCGTTTTGACGGCGAAAACGGCCAAACGGTGGTCAACAGCCTCGGTTTCGAGCTCTATCAAAACGAGCCGAACCCAGTGAAGACCTCGACCGCCATCCGTTTTTACCTCCCGACCGCCGCCGCCGCGACCCTCACGGTGTCCGACGCATCGGGCCGCCTCATCAAAACGGTGAAAGGTGATTTTGCAAAAGGCTACAACTCGATCAACCTCCAACGCGCAGAACTGCCCGCCTCCGGTGTGCTTTTCTACCAGCTCGAAACGCCAAGCGGCTCGGCCACGAAGCGGATGATCGCGATCGATTGATTTTTTGTCTGAACGGTGATTTTTTTGATTTTTGAGAATCATAAAATCAAAAGAATCAAAAGAATCACAGTTCAGACATTTATGGGGGGCGTGCCGAGCGGTGCGCCCCTTTTTTTTTGGGGGGAAATTGGGAAACCTGCCGGATGGGCTTTTTAAAAATGATTGTTTTGCAAAACTGGTGGTTTGTGCAACCTTCGCCCGTCAAAGCTATTTTTTCAAAAATGA
>JANOQP010000689.1:0-2590 GCA_031414895.1 Saprospirales bacterium | reverse complement strand
CGGAAAAAATATCGGCAAGCGCGACGATCGGGACGGTCAAACTGCTGTCGCCCGCGGCGATGAAAAGGCCGGGCGGGATGGCCTTGAAATCCGTCCCATTGGTGGCGGTGCCGAAAACTTGGTAGTCGATCGGGTAGTTTTGTTGCGTCGCGTAGGGCAGCGAAAAGGTCAAAACGCCCTCCGTGCAGCCCTCGGCGATCGGTCCGTCGAGCGAAACGGCGGCAAATTCGACATCGAGCGAGCCGGTCCCGAAACTTTTTGCCCCCAAAAAAACCGCGCTGTCGAACTCCTCGTCGCCCGCGTCGGCGATCGCGATCTTGATGGTATAGGTTTGGCAGGGGATGACGACGGCCTCGGCGGTCAAAACATCGAGATAACCGTCGTAGGTAGGCTCTTTGTTCGACATATTGTTGTTGTTGAAAAACTGGGCGTTCTTGGCCGCGCAATTGTTCGCCGGCCACGCCATGTGGACATTGTTGATGGTCACGGTCTCGCCGGTGCCAGGGACGCGGGCGAGGTTTTCCGCATCATAAACGCCGCCGCCGGGTTTCGGGCCGCTGATGAAAAAGCCGAAAACATCGTTGAAATTGGTGCAGGCATATTCGGGATATTCCTCCGAGGCGAAGACATAATTAAAGCGCAGCGTGTCGGCGATCGGCACAAATTCGATGGTGTAAATGGTCACGTCCATGATCCCGCTTGTTGTCGCGGCGGCGAGGTCGGGGTCGGTGACGTTGCTGTTGATGTTGGACGAGGCAAAAATATTGCCCACCTCGTTGGCCCCGAACGCCCCGCCGCCCGTCTCGACATGGCCCGAGCTCAAAACGATGCCGCGCTCGATGCCGAGGACCGATTGGGCGGTCGAAAAATAGCCCGCCGCCAACGGGTCGCCGCCGTAGGTGATGCTTTTCACCTCCACGCCCTGCCCCAAAAAGACGTTCGTGATCAGGTTTTCAGGCGTAAAAGGGGCGGTATTTGACGGGGTGACCTGCATTTGCGCGGCCAAAAAAATGGGCGCGAGCAAAGGCAATAGGGCAGTAAAAATGGATTTCCGCATAGTCGGAGGGAAATTTTCGTGTTTTTGTGTGTGGACGGGCCGTTCGTTTTGCGGGTGAAAAGTAGTTCAAAATTTCAAATTGGCGGCCAGTTGAATAGACGCTGCGGCGGGCGGTTTCGTTGGCCGGTGTTTTTCGATAGGACTTTCGCACAATTGTTTTTTCTTTCTGCAATTAACTGTCGATTGCGGCTTTTTACGTTGACAAAGCCACTATTGACGGGTGCATGGGTGATGCCCCCTTCTTTTTTTATCCCCGAATATAGACCGAAAACAGCCCAAACAACTACCTTCCCTGCCCCAAAGCCGATTCACCAATTATTCAAAAATTAGCATGAAAAAATCGCTACTTCCTTTCCTTTTTATCGCCTTTTTTGCGGCGAATGTTGCGGCCCAATCCGACTGCGACGGCCAGCGATACCTCAACGAGGTGTTTGCGCAGACCAAAAAAACGACCGTCACCTTCGGCATGAACATCGCGCCCGGCGGCTTCCCGACCACATTGAAAATGGATATTTACGAGCCGGTCGGCGACAATTTTACCGCCCGCCCAGTACTGGTTTTGGCGCATGGCGGCAGTTTTATCACCGGGGCTCGAACCGATTTGGCCGAATCATGTATCTTTTTTGCAAAAAAGGGATATGTCACGGCAACCGTCGATTATCGCCTTTGGTCATTTTTGACAAGCGGTTTCCCGGATTCGCTCGATATAATGGACGTGGTTGTGAAAGCTGTCGGCGATATGCGTGCCGCTGTTCGCTATTTCCGCGAGGACGCAACGGGCGCGAACGTCTATAAAATCGACCCAAACCGCATCCTCGTCGGCGGCTATTCGGCGGGCGCGGTCGCCGCGATGCACCTCGCGCAAATGAGCCAGACCGACGCGCTGCCAAACTTCGTGACCGCGGCCGTCACGGCCAACGGCGGATGGGAAGGCACAACCGGGTCGGCCACCAACCTCGTCCAATCGAGCGATGTCCGGGCGGTGGTGAGCCTCAGCGGCGGGCTTTACAACCCGGCATGGATCACCGCGACCGACAAGCCATTTATCAGTTACCACGGGCAGGCCGACGACGTGGTTTTTTACAATTTCGGCATCGCGGCGGGCATCATGTCGCTGCACGGGTCCGGCAATTTGCACCCCGCCGCCACCGCCGCAGGTCTGCCAAACTATCTCCACAAAGTGCCGACGGGCGGCCATCTTGATATCCATTCCGGCGCGCTGTTTCAGGCCGATCGCGATATTTTTTACACAAAAGGTTGCCAATTTTTGATTGACGAGGTCCTTTGCACACCGCTCGATGCCGAAAATTTGACCGCCGATCCAAATCTTCAAACGCTCAAAGCCTTCCCAAACCCGGCCTCCGGCGAAATGCGCATCGACTTGCCCGGCGATGAAAAATCATGGTCGGTCGAAGTGGCTGATATTTTCGGTCGGCGGGTTTTTGCAGCAAAAAATGTGTCCGGTCAATGGACGCTCAATAAAAAAGACCTCGGAAATTCGGCTGGCACCTTTTTCGTAAAAGCCACCGCGCC
>JANOQP010000688.1:0-6329 GCA_031414895.1 Saprospirales bacterium | reverse complement strand
GGGGGAGCCGCGACACCCACAACTTGCCAACGGGAGCGGCTTGGAGCGCGGCTCCCCCCCTCCGGGGGGGTCGGGGGGGGCTGTTGTAATCATCACCTACCCCGAAGCCCTTTTCGAGAAAGTGGTCGACCCCGCCGTACTCGCCGAGAACAGGATTTCAGTGGTAAAAAACGAGCGGCTCGATGTCGATTTCATGGTCGAGGTTTTGGTGGAATACGGTTTCGAGCGCACCGATTTCGTCTATGAACCGGGGCAGTTCTCGATTCGCGGCGGCATCGTCGATTTGTTTTCTTATGGAAATGAATGGCCCTATCGCATCGAGCTTTTCGACGATGAAGTGGAAAGCATCCGCACGTTCGACCCGCTGACGCAGCTTTCGCAACAAAACATCGACCGCGTCAGCATCATCCCGAACTTGAACACGCGGTTCCGGCAGGAGCAAAAAATCTCTTTTTTGAAGATTTTGCCCGAAAACACGGTCATCTGGATGCGCGATTTGCAATTGACGCTCGACCGATTGCAGGTTTGTTTTGAAAAATCAGAAGATTTTGCCGACAAACTGACCGCCTTCGATGATGAAACGGTGCGCGAAATCTTCAAGGACCGCGCCTTTCTTTTTCCGCGCGAAATCATGGAGGATATCTCCTCGAAACCCGTCGTTTTTACCCAAAAACAGGCTTTCACGAACACGCCCGCGCCCAAATATTCGGCGACGATTGCTTTTAAATCAAAACCGCAGCCGAGTTTCAACCGCAATTTTGACATTTTGACGCGCTTTCTTTTGGACAACCAAAAGGCGGGTTTCGACAATTTTATCTTTTCGGAAAACACCAAACAGCTTGACCGTTTCCGCGCCATTTTTAAGGATTTGCAGGAAAAAACGGGCGTGATTTCGTGGTCTGCCGTCGCGGAAGGCATCAACGAGGGATTCATCGACCTTGATTTGAACATCGCCGTCCTGACCGACCACCAAGTTTTTCAAAGGTTCCATTCCTATAAACTTCGCCAGGGTTTTTCGCGCGAGCAGGCCATCAATGTCCGGATGCTCCGCGAGCTGCAGCCGGGCGATTTTGTCACGCATATCGACCACGGCGTTGGCAAATTTTCGGGTTTGCAGAAAATCGAGGTCGGCGGCGTCGAGCAAGAAGCTGTCCGACTTGTTTATAAAAACAATGACCTTCTTTATGTTTCGATTCATTCTTTGCACAAAATTTCAAAGTACGTTGGCAAAGAAGGCGACGACCCCGCCGTCAATAAACTCGGCACCGACACTTGGAAACAATTAAAGGCGCGGACAAAAAAGAAGATAAAGGACATCGCCGCCGACCTGATAAAACTTTACGCAAAACGCCGCGCAACTCCCGGCCACGCTTTTCCAATCGACGGCTATTTGCAAAATGAACTCGAAGCAAGTTTCATTTATGAGGACACGCCCGACCAAATTAAATCGACCGCCGACGTAAAGGCCGATATGGAACGCCCGCACCCGATGGACAGGTTGATCTGTGGCGATGTTGGTTTTGGCAAAACGGAGATTGCCATCCGTGCCGCTTTTAAGGCGATCACCGACGGAAAACAGGTGGCCGTGCTGGTCCCGACCACGATTTTGGCGTTGCAGCACGGAAAAACCTTTGGCGAACGCCTCGGCGAATTTGGTGTCGAGGTCGATTATATCAACCGTTTCCGCAGCGCAAAAGAGAAGAAAGAAATATTCGAGCGGGCAAAATCCGGGAAACTCGATTTATTGATTGGAACACACGGCATTTTATCCAAAGACTTGGCTTTTAAAGATTTGGGCCTGTTGATTATTGATGAAGAACAAAAATTCGGCGTTGCGGCCAAGGAAAAATTGCGCAGCCTAAAATTCAACGTCGATACGCTCACTTTGACGGCCACGCCCATCCCGCGGACGTTGCAGTTTTCGTTGATGGCCGCGCGCGATTTATCGATAATGCGCACGCCGCCGCCCAACCGCCAGCCAATCCACACGGAAGTCAGGCAGATGAATGAGGACCTCATCCGCGACGCGATACATTATGAAGTGAACCGGGGCGGACAGGTCTTTTTCGTCTATAACCGCGTAAAAAAACTGCCGGAAATGATGGGGATGCTGCAAAGGCTCTGCCCCGACATCACGATGAACATGGCGCACGGACAGATGGAAAGCGACCATTTGGAGGAGGTTTTGGTCCGTTTTATTGATAAAAAATTCGACGTGCTGCTTTGCACCAATATCATCGAGACGGGCCTCGATATCCCCAACGCCAACACGATCATCATCTTCGACGCGCACCAGTACGGCCTTTCCGACCTCCATCAATTGAGGGGCCGCGTCGGTCGCTCGAACACGAAAGCGTTCTGTTACTTGTTCGCGCCGCCCCTTTCGATGATTACCCAAGATGCGCGGAAAAGGTTGAAAACGATTGAGGAATTTGCGGACCTCGGCTCCGGTTTTCAGATTGCGATGCGCGACCTCGACATCCGTGGCGCGGGAAACCTTTTGGGCGGCGAACAATCGGGTTTTATCGCCGATATCGGTTACGAAACCTACCAAAAGATACTCGACGAGGCGATACAGGAACTAAAAGCGACCGATTTCAAAGATTTGTTCAAAGAAGAGCTGTCGCAAAAAGGCAACTACGTCCGCGACGTAACGCTCGACCTCGACACGGAAATGCTCATCCCCGACAGCTTCGTGGCAAACACGCAGGAACGCCTCAACCTTTACACGGAACTGGATTCATTGACCACGGAAGAAGAAATAGACGCCTTCAAGACGCGCCTCGCCGACCGTTTTGGCAAATTGCCGAAGCCCGTGGACAGCCTGTTCGAGGCCCTTAGGCTCCGCTGGATTTGCAAGAAACTCGGCTTTGAAAGGCTCAATTTTAAGGGCGGGAAACTGCGCCTCTATTTTATCGCCGACCCGCAATCTTCCTTTTTTGAGACCGCACATTTTGCGAAAATCATGGCATTTGTGGCCTCAAAAGGCAAATCCATCGGTGTTTCGATGAAACAGACGAACAAAGAGCTGATGCTCGTGGCGGATGATGTGAAGGGGATAAAGGGGGTTAAAAGGGTCTTGGAAGCGGTGGAGGCGGGGTAGTTTTTGCTTTCTGTTCTAAAACAATCGACGGAGGTCAAAATGTCAAAATCACCAGAACAGCCCTACGGGTTGGAAAAATAAAAATGCGTTTTATCCTGTGAAAAATCAAAAGTGGCCAGCTATTTTTGCCACAATAGAAAACGAAACAAACAATGAAAAACGAACTGGAGTTCGCAAGAGAAAAGTTGCGGCAATACTACAGGTTGCTTGCCTATTTATTAAACGAAGCAATTGAAAGAGGCGATTCCGATGCTGAAATCGAAAAAATCTCCGACTATATGCTCGATTTGATAAACAAGGTCAGAAGGCAAATTGATTTTTTTGAATCAAACAACAGAAACAACTAAAAACATGGAAAATTCAAGTGTAATCATTCAAGAACTTTTCAGGCTTTTTGAATCCGCCGACCCCAGCTTCTATAACACCTACAAAGAAAAAAGGCATTTGCTTTCGCGTGAAGAAAGCGAGCAGCTGTCCGCCATGATTAATACCGATATGGAGCTTCTATTGGCAAAACTGGAAAAAATGAACAACGAAGCAACCGCATTGGCGGCTTGATGATTGCTTCTTTTTTCAAAAAGCCGTTTTGTAAAGTACCCACTTGCAAAATGGCTTTTTTATTGCGAAAAAATGGCTTTTGTGGTCTCAAAAGGCAAACCCGTCGGCCTTTCGATGAAACAGACGAACAGAACTGATGCTTGTCGCGGATGATGTGAAGGGGATAAAGGGGGTGAAAAGGGTTTTGGAAGCGGTGGAGGCAGGGTAAAAATCAATATTTCAAATATGCGCTAATAGCTCACCTGACTTACCGTCAGTTCGGAATCAAAACAGAGAAAAATGCACGACTTCCTTCTCCAAATAGAAGCCCTTTACGAGTTCGCGCTCGACAATCCACGGAACGAGTACAAAATCCTCGACCTCTTTCTGGTTGATGCCGAACTTGCCGGTAAAATCCGTTTGGCAACCGGCGTTGAAACAGCGGGGTTCATGGTCTCGGTCGATAATTACAGCATTTTCCACACGCTTGCCCGGCATGGAAACCCCGCCAAAGAAGCCCAGCATGGACAAATTGCCGTGACAAAGGCCGATTTTACCCGGCTACCGCAAATCCTGTTAGACCCGGACAGCATCCGGCTTGACACGAGAACGCTTGGGAAGGGTGTTCTCAAAGAGACCCTGGTGTTCACCAAAGAACTGGAACACGGATATTTTGTGATGAAAGAAATCCGGCGCGTGACCAAAAAAGGCAAGTCCAACCGGTTGATTTTGCAGACAATGTACATCCGCCGCAAACCATAAAACAGGAAGCGCGACCATTGCACATGACCGCGCTTCCTCCAAAAAGAAACCAACGCCGGATGCACCTTTTTGACGAAGTCCCCCGCTCAAACGTCCAAAACGTTTTGGTTTCTGGGGCAAAGATAGGTAGTTGGGCTGATTTTTTTATCGGCAATTTTGAAGCAAGTGGTGGACATTTCGATGAAACAGACGAACAAAGAGCTGATGCTCGTCGCGGATGATGTGAAAGGGATAAAGGGGGGTGAAAAGGGTTTTGGAGGCCCTCGAAATCGGATAAATTTGACTAAAACAGAGGTAGTTTTGCCTCAAATTAATATTAAATCGTGAAAAAAGAAACCGACATCTTACTGAACGAAATGGCCGAAATCCGGGAGGTTTTCATCAAATTGCTGACCATTCTCCCGTCTTTTGACATCACAAGCCGTGAAGTTCTGCCGTATGGCCTGAAACCGCATACCCGTTCGGTTGCTTGGATTGTTGAACAGGTTATTGTCCAGCAATCCAAATACCGCGCTGAAAAACTGGGGATTTCATCGGTACATTTTGATTTGCCGGATACCTGCCTGCACGATGTTGAAATCACAATCGACGGAAAGGTCTTTTTCATAAACGTCAAAATCCACAAGATGGATGGAAAAGAGAACAAAAACGACATTTCCGCCGTCGAAAAACTCTATTTTCAATATCACACCAACCCAAAATACAATCTAATCTATGCCTGTTTCGGGATTCATTTTGATAACGTGAAAATCTCGTTCGACCCGGATTATTTGACCATTTTTTCGCCGCAGTTCATGCCGATTTATGTCAATCCTCGAAACGACAAATTGCAGGCAACCTATCATCACAAAGAAACCATCAGAAGCCGCCAAGAATTCTTAACACTATTGAAGCAAACCTCTAAAAGTATCATCCTATGAGCGACTGGAAAAACAAAGTATTCAACGAGGATATGTTGGTCGGGATAAACAGGATTCCCGATGGTTCGATTGATTTGATTTTGACCGACCCGCCCTATTCCTTGGGAAAAGACTACGGCAACGATTCAGACCAAAAAGAATCAGAAGCCTATCTCAATTGGACCTATAAATGGATAGATGCCGTGCTGCCAAAACTGAAACCGAATGGCAGTTTTTACCTCTTTCTTTCTTGGCAATATTCGCCGGAAATCTTCTCCTTTATCAAGAAAAAGATGACTATGGTGAACGAAATTATTTGGGACCGCCGCGTGCCGAGCATGGGCGGGAGCACGCGCAAATACTCGTCCGTACATGACAACCTCGGTTTTTTCGTCAATGGAAAGGATTATCACTTCGACCTCGATTCGATACGCATCCCTTATGACGAAGAGACGAAAAAAGCGCGTTCCCGCTCGATTTTTGTCGGAAAGAAATGGCTTGAAATGGGCTACAATCCAAAAGATGTTTGGAGCCATGCCCGCCTCCACGCTGAAGACCCGGAACGGACGGAACACCCAACCCAAAAACCGCTCGAAATAATCGAACGCGCACTTTTGGCAAGCTGCCCGCCAGATGGGATTGTGCTTGACCCCTTTATGGGGTCAGGAACAACTGCATTTGCCAGTAAATTGCATGGTCGCGACTTTGTTGGGTTTGAGCTCAACGAAGCATACTTCGAAATAATAAACAAGCGGCTGGACGGCGATTTGCACGAAGTCCGACGAGTAAAAGGCAAGAAATCGGCGGGCAGGGAAGACGACCAACAAGCTGTTGAATTGACCCTTTTCTGATGGCCTTTCAATGAAACAGACGAACAGAACTGATGCTTGTCGCAGATGATGTGAAGGGGATAAAAGGGGTGAAAAGGGTTTTGGAGGCGGTGGAGGCGGGGTAAAAATCAATATTTCAAATATGCGCTAATAGCTCACCTGACTTACCGTCAGTTCGGAATCAAAACAGAGAAAAAT
>JANOQP010000687.1:0-4099 GCA_031414895.1 Saprospirales bacterium | reverse complement strand
GCTTTGTCTAACTTTATCGAAAGTTCTTTTTTGGACTTCATTTTTCCTCCTTGTTTGGTTGTCTTGCAACTCCAAATTTAGGAGGAATTTTTTTGTCCAATTTTGAGCGGCCTACCCGCAGGGGCTACCGGCTGTATAGTTACGTGGAAGTTTTTTATGACCAATTTCCCAAAAAAAAAAGGCCGCCCCCGGATTTCACCCCGAGGACGGCCAGATTTTTTATCCCAAGATCAAGCGTTTTTGTCCTTTTTCCGATAGAGCAACAAATACATCACCGGCAAAATGATCAGCGTGATAAAGGTCGCAAAGCCGAGGCCAAAAACGATCGTCCACGAGAGCGGGCCCCAGAACGAGACCGAGTCGCCGCCGAAATAGATCTTTGGGTCGCCAGTCGAGAAAAGGCTCACAAAATCGATGTTGAAACCGACCGCCAGCGGGACGAGACCGATGATCGTCGCCGTCGCCGTGAGCAAAACGGGGGTCATCCGGATGCGGCCCGCCTCGACGACCGCATCGTGGACGTTCATGCCGCGCTCGCGGAGGGTGTCGGTAAATTCAACGAGCAAAATGCCGTTCCGCACCACGATTCCCGCCAGCGCGACGATGCCCACGCCCATCATGATGACCGAAAAATCCATGTTGAAAATCGCCATCCCCATCAAAACGCCGATGATCGAAAAAATCACCTCCGTCATGATAATTGCCACGCGGCCGATGGAATTGAACTGCATCAACAAAATAACAAGGATGATGAACAGCGACGTGATGAGCGAACCGCCCAAAAACGCGCTCGCGTCGGCCACTTCCGCGTCCTCGCCCGCGAAGGCGACGGTCACGCCCTCCGTTTTTGGGAAATTGGCGATCGCCGATTTCACCTGCCCGACGACCTGCGTTGTTTTCGGTTGGAATTCGGTCGTGATGTTCGAGGCCAGCGTCACCATCCGCGATTGGTCCTTGCGCCGGATGCCGCCGTAGGTGTTCGCGTACTTGACCTCGGCGAGCGCGGACATCGGGACGGAGCGCAAAACGCCGCCCATGTTCATATCGCGGAAGACGATGTTGAGGTTTTCGACGGCGTTGATGTTTTCGCGCTGTTCCTTTTTGAGGCGCACGGTGATCGGGATCTCGTCCTCGCCGTCGCGGAATTTCGAGGCTTCTTTGCCCAAAATAGCCGTCCGAAATTCGCCGCCGACCTGCGCCGTCGAGATGCCCTCGCGGCTGGCCCGGTCGCGGTCCACTTTGATGTTGATCTCTGGTTTCGAGACGACCATATCGCTGCGCAATTCCTCGATGCCGCCGATATTGAGCGAGTCGAGGTATTTTTTCAACGAAACGGAAACGCGGACGAGGTTCTCAAAATCGTCGCCCCGGATCTCCACGGAAACGGGTTTCGGGCTTGGCGGGCCGCCCTGTTCCTGATCGACGACGATTTCCGCGCCGGGGATCAAACCCTTCGTCGCGACGCGGATTTTGTCCATGTAACCTTTGGTGGAAACGCCGCCGCGCTTGCCAAATTCGACAAAGGCGACACCCACTTTTCCCTTATTTGAAATCGAGGAGCGGTCAAATTGGTCCTCCGACGCACCGAGCGCGACATTGGCAATAATGGACTCGACCATCGGGTTGTCCGCGCCAACTGTTTCGGTGATTTTCCCCTCCAAAACCTTCGTCAGCGAGTCGGTCACATGGATGTCCGTGCCGACCGGCATGCTCAAATAGGTGAAGATAAAATTGGGGTCGGCGCTCGGGAAAAGCACCACATTGGCCTCCCTTTGAACCGAGACGAAAAGCGCACCGAACAGCAAAACGACCATCCCGACCACCATTTTCCACGGGTGGCCGAGGACAAATTCGAGGAAGCGCCCGTACAAATTTTGCACCGCGGGCCAACCTTTTTTCTGGAACCAGAAGACGGCATTTGACAGCAAAAATTTATAAAACACCCCGAAAAGCACCAAGAATACGACAAAATTGCCCATCCCGATATTTCCCGAAAAATAGAAACCGAGCGTCGCC
The DNA here is from genome assembly GCA_031414895.1 of Saprospirales bacterium. Lineage (GTDB taxonomy): Bacteria > Bacteroidota > Bacteroidia > Chitinophagales > Saprospiraceae > JANOQP01. The sequence goes on along the minus strand of JANOQP010000687.1, from coordinate 2,083 downwards.
AGCACCAAAAGTACCGCGCCAAAATAGAGCCGTTGCCTCTTTTTTTCGGGTGTAACCTTCGACACCTCGCGCTTCGGGTCGCCCATAAATTGCGCCGCAAAAACCGGGTTGATGATGTACGCGACGAGCAGCGAGGCCGTCAGCGTGATGATCAGCGTGACCGGCAAATAGTGCATGAACTTCCCGAAAAGCCCGCCCCAAAAAACGAGCGGAAAAAACGGCGCGAGCGTCGTCGCCGTCCCCGAAAGGACGGGCAAAAAGACCTCCCCGGCGGCCTTTTTCGCGGCCTGCGTGATCGTCAGTTTGGGTTCGTCTTGGTAAATGCGGTGCGTGTTTTCGACGACCACGATCGCGTCGTCCACGACGATGCCGAGGCCGAGCAAAAAGGCAAAAAGCACGATCATATTGAGCGTGAAACCGACCGAAGGCAACAGCATAAACGCAATGAACATCGACAGCGGCACCGCCATCGCCACAAAAAGCGCGTCCGTCAGGCCCATGAAAAACATCAAAACGAGCGTCACCAAAATGAAGCCGATGACGATCGTGTTGATCAAATCGTGGAGGGTCGTGCGCGTGTTGCGGCTTTGGTCGGCGGTGACGGAGACCTCGAGGTTGGTCGGAAAATCGTCCTTTTTCATTTCCTCGACCAGCAATTTGATGTTGTCAGAGGCCGTGATCAGGTTTTCGCCGCCGCGCTTGATGACGTTCAAAACGATGACATTTTTGCCGTTGAGCCGCCCGAAACTTTCCTGTTCCTTGTGGCCCATCCGCACGTCGGCAATCTCTTTCAGATATACCTGCGCCCCGCTTTGCGAGCCGACGAGGATGTTTTTGAGTTGCTCCACGTCCTTAAATTCCCCCGAAATGGAGACCGAGCGCGTCATGCCGTCCATGTCCACGTTGCCCGCCGAAATGGTCATGTTCTCGAACGCGATCGCGTTTTCGACATCGCGAAAAGTGAGCATCGCAGCGGCCATTTTGTATTTGTCGAGGTCAACTTGGACCTCTTTTTCGAGCGCACCGACGATATCGACGCGGGTGATCTCGCGCATTTCCTCGATTCGGTCCTTCATGAGATCGGCATAATTTTTCAATTTGTCCAATGAAAAATCGCCCGAAATATTGACGTTCATGATCGGGATCTCCGAAAATTCGAGCTCGTTCACGGAAGGGTCGGCGGGCAGGTCATTGGGCAAATCGCGCTTCGCCTTGTCCACGCCGTCCTTTATTTTTTGCTTGCAGATCTGCACATCGAGGTCGGTGTTGAACTCGACGATGATGCTCGAAAAATCCTGCGTCGAACTGGAAGTGACCTTTTTTACACCATTTATGCCCTTCAATTGCTTCTCGATGGGCTTCGTGACGACGCTTTCCATGTCCTTCGGCGACGCGCCCGGATAGACCGTCGAGACAAAAATGGTCGGCACCACGATGTCCGGGAACTGCTCTTTTGGCAGCGAATTATAGGCAGACAACCCGGCCAGCGTGATCAAGATCGTGATGACGAAAATGGTCGTGCGGTTGTCTATGGCCCACGAGGTGGGTTTGAATTCTTTCATGTTTCTTTAATGATGAATGATGAATGATGAATGATGAATCAAGCATCATTTTTCAAAAAAATAGGGCAAAAATGGCAATCAAGGTTACTGTAGCACCAGTGGCTTTGACAGCAAGGTTTTTCTTTTTGGTCAATATTGAACTGCGGAGCAATTTCATCACCTCCACAGAATCTGCGTGGATGGACTGGTATTCCTCTTCGGTCAAATAATTGGTTTTCCAAAGCAGTTCGAGCCAATATTGTGTTTCACCGGTTTCCTTTTGAGCAATCGCCAGTTTATGGATAAAATCAAGTCCGCTTTCTGCATTGGCAGCTTCCCGAACCATTGAACCAGGGTTGGTCCCAGACCTTAAAATCTGTTTGCTCAAAACAAATTCCTTTTTTGTTTCAACTAAATGACGGCTCAAATTGACGATCCGGATGGCCAACTGAAATGATTTTTCGCGCAGAGGGTCGGCTTTTGTATTCAAGTCTTCCATAGCTTTTTTTTTAATGATGAATGATGAATGATGAATGATGAAT
>JANOQP010000686.1:0-4673 GCA_031414895.1 Saprospirales bacterium | reverse complement strand
TAAAAATCACAGTTCAGACACCCCCTCAAACCCGCACGTTCAACAATCCCCCCAGCCGCCGGACCGCCTTTTCCCACGCCGGGCTGACGAAAACAATCAACCCTTTTTTGAACGGTTTCACGAAAAAATAAAAGACGTTTTGGCTTTTCCAGACGACGGGCTTGATGCCCATTTCGGCCAATATTTCGAGCGAAAGGATGAGCCGTTCGATCTGTTCGAGGCTCGAATCGGAGGCTTGGAGGCGTTTTATTTCCTCAAAAATGCGCTCGCTGGCCGCCAATTGGTACGATGCGGAGTCGCTCAAAGGCACTTTCCAGCGGGCAATTTCGTCGGCGATCCGGCGCAGTTCCGTCGGGTCGAGCGGGATTTTGTTGAAAAAACGCTCCAGATCGGCATGGACGACAAATTGGACGGCGGCCCGGAACTCGTCGGGCAGGGCCAGTTCGGCATCCAAAAGGCCGGTCATCAACTGATAGTTTTCCTGATAGATCTCCCGGAAATTGGCCTCCGCGTCCATCAAACTTTGCCGCGAAATGGCCCGCAGGATTCGCACTTTTTCGTCCTTGAAAAGGCTGGCGAGGCTGAATTTTTCCTTCCCGAAACTCGCCTGCATCAAGCTGATGACCTCGCCGAGATTGGCCTGTTTGAACGCCGTATCGAGTTCCGCCCAGACCCGGTCGAAGGTCGCGCGGGGCATCGAGGTCGAGATGTTGCCGATCAAATTGTGCTGCCCGAGGTGCAAAACGGCGAAGCTGAACTGCTTTTCGGAGTGCGTTATTTTCGAGCGGACGGTCGTTCGGCCAGCGGCGAGGCGCATGGTGCCGGCGACTTTTTTTTCCAAAAATTCGGGCTTCGCCGTGAAATTGAAAAGGTCGGTTTTTTCTTCCAAAGGACTGTTTTTGCCCCCGTTTTTGTCCGAAAACAAATAGCTGACGGCAAAATGCATCCCCACGCGCTCCAAATCGACCTGCCCGGGCAGGACGTTGAGCTTGAACGATTCGGCCCCGTTGGCCAAAACATTTGACGGCGCGAGGGCCAGTTTTTTCAAAAAATCGGGTTGCATGTCCAGCCCGGCCACCTGTTTTGCGTAGTCCATTGCGCGGGCGGAGTACTGCAAGATCTGGTTGGTCTCGATGCCCGAAATTTCGTCAAAAAACCAGCCGCAGCTCGTGTACATGAGCAGGGCGTTTCGCTGCATTTCGAGCAGCCGGAGCGTTTTGACCTCCTCCAAATTGCTCAACGGGCGGCGACCGTGCTTTTTCAAAAAAGCGGCCACCGACCCGTCCGAACGGTCGAGCATGACCTCGATAAAATCGTTGCGCGCCGCCCATGGGTCGCGCAAAAATGGCCGCGCGTTTTCCTCAAAAATGGGCCCCAAACGGTCGCGGAGCCAGTCGAGCGCATCGCGCAACGGGCCGCGCCAACGTTGGTGCCAGCCCGGTTTTCCGCTGTTGCAACCGCAGTCGCTGCGCCACCTTTCGATGCCGTGGACACAGCTCCACGAACTGTTTTCATGGATCTCCGCCTCAAATTGGGGGGGGGAAAGCTCCAAAAACTGGCCGTAATTGGTCAATTGCGCAAGCTTGTTTTCCTCGATATAGTTGAGGCAATCGACGAGCGCCATTTCGCCGTAGCGGTGATGGTGGCCGTAGCTCTCGCCGTCTGTGGCGACGTTGACAAGTTCAGGGTCATTTGAACTGGAAAAACCGGCCATCAAGCGGTCGGAAAAACCTTTTCCGCTGTTCAAAAGCCCATCGAAGGCGATGCCCTGCGCGATCGGGCCGTTGTTAAAAAAGACCGCGATGCGCCGCCCGCTCGGCAAATTGACCCAAAAGGGCTGCCGCGTGTCGAGCGATTCTGTCGATACGTTCGTCCAGTTTTCAGTGCCGATTTTCCGCACGGCCTTTGCCTGTCGCGGCGCGAGGATGGTAAATTGGATGCCGTGCTGGGCGCAAACTTCGAGCGTTTCGAGGTTGACAGCGGTCTCGGAGAGCCAAATGCCCTCCGGGTGGCGGCCAAAACGCCGCTCAAAATCCTTCACTCCCCAATAGACCTGGGTGATCTTGTCGCGGAAATTGGCCAGCGGCAAGATCAAATGGCTGTGCACCTGCGCCATGGCCGAGCCGTGGCCGCCGAACTTTTCCATCGAGCGGCGGTCGGCGGCGAGCAGCATTTTGTACGCTTCGGGGTCGTTTTCTTCGAGCCACGAGAGGAGCGTCGGGCCAAAATTGAAGCTGATCCGGTTGTAATTGTTCCTGATTTTCGAGATCACGCCCTCCGAATCGAGGATCCGCGCGGCGGCGTTCGGGGCGTAACATTCAAACGAGATCCGCTCGTTCCAATCGTGCCACGGGCGGGCGGAGGGCTGTTGTTCGACCGTTTCAAGCCACGCATTTTCGCGCGGCGGTTGGTAAAAATGTCCGTGGATGCAAATAAACTTGTTCGGGCGCGTCATGTCGGAGGTGAATTTTCGGCGGTAAAAAGGCGGTCAAGGCGGGGCAAAGGTAATTTTTCGGAAAGGAAAAGACACCCAACAATTCTCTCTGCAGTTTGGAAAAGGCCTGAATTGTTGAATGACCTTCGTGGCAATCAGAAAGGGTGCGTTCCAAATTGTCGCACCCAAATCAGCCATTGATTATCAATGCTTTATAGAAATTCATTGCCGCTGCGACAATTTGGAATGCACCCTTCAGGAAGAAGTGTTTGCTAATTCAGGTCAATTTCGAAAAAAGACTTTCATATAATAAGGGATTGAGATACATTTGAAAATCTTTTCATCAAAAACCATTTTTATGCCACCAGCCACCAGCCACCAGCCACCAGCCACCAGCCACCAGCCACCAGCCGTATTAACAGCAATTTTTCTTTTCTTGTTTGCTTTTTTTTGTAAGGGTCAAAGCCCACAATGTGGTACGCAGGGGATGACCGAATCCGAATATGACACTTATTTGTCCCAATTGAGTGCCGCTGCGTCGTCCTCAAATCCTGTCTATGATTTTCCGGTTCATCTTACGATGATAAACAACGCCAATGGTGAACATCCACCCACTTGTCCACAAGAATTGGAAGGCATGATTGATTTGGCAAATGCCTATTTCCAAGGGGTCTTTACTTTTCATCTATGCAAAGTTACAGAAGTAACCAACGATGGACTTTACGATTGGAATGCCAGTAATTCTATCGAAGGCTTTCCAGCGCTTAATGCGGCCAATTTTGATCCAAATGCCATAAACGTTTATTTGGTCAACAATATCACCAATCCAAACCTTCCATTTACAACTAATGGTATTGGTGCATTTCCAATCAGCAATCCGAGCAATGGGATTGCGCTCCGTTATGATGTTTTGGTTGGCAGCACCTTTGCTCATGAGCTTGGCCATTTTTTCGGAATTCAGCATACTTTCAACGGTACTCAACTTGTCCTAAGCCCCGGAGAAACGTACACCCCTGGCCAAAGCAACACTGTTTTTACTTGCCTAAACACTGGTGATCGTATCTGTGACACTCCGGCAGATCCGGGAACTACTGTTTGCAACAACACCACATGTGTCCCCGTGTGCAACCCTTCAGCAGTTGATATGCAGGGAAGGCCATTCACTCCGGACAAAACTAACATCATGAGCTATTTCGGCTGTCCGACAGAGCATTTCTCAAATGAACAGTTTGATGCAATGGTTTTGAGTTTGTCGCATCCGAACCGGGTATTTTTGACAGATTCAAATGAACCGGAATGTGACCAGTTCACATTTCCTACAATCCCAGATCGCGCTACATTACACGCTCATTGTGGTACGTTGCCGGGACTTGGCCTACCAGAAACCTTCCAACCTGCCCCATTTTATTATGGATTTTGTGAAATTTTGCCTTCAAGTACCACTGATGTATGTCTGAGGCAAGCCGAAAATGGCCCAACCTATAGGCCAGATTTCTGCTGCAATGTTTTGAGGACAGCGAACGCAGTTAATATTAAGGCTGTAACCGATGTTCCTCTGGTGAACGGGCTTTACGCTCCACCACAATATGACCCTGTTCGCGGTGTTTCCACCTTTGATGTGGTGGATATCCATAGGCATATTTTGAATGTACAACCATTTACCTCTCCCTATCAGTTTGTCGCTGCTGACATCAACTATAATGGTCAGGTAACCACTTATGACATTATTGAATTGAGGAGATTGATTTTGGGGATTTATGACCATCTTCCTGCCAACAAATCATGGCGTTTTATCCCTGATTATTATTTGGATAGCGCGAAATTCAATTTTAGGAACCAGTTTTTCAATAGTCAAAACCCTTTGACGGAAACAAGTTGGCCGGGCAACAACTCGCCAAATATCGACCCAAATGAGCGAGTATACAAGCCCGCAATAGGTGCATTGAACAAGTCGTTTTTGGATCAGGTTGATTTTGCGTTCTCAAACCCTAACATTAGTGATGGCAAAAATTGGTCATTTACAGGTATCAAAATAGGTGATGTGAACTGTTCCGTGGACATGAGTTATCTGGAGCTTATAGGTGACGACCCCGATGACCTTACCGATATCAATTATGGTACTCACAATTGTATTCAAGCTGGACAAAGTGCGGAGCTTTCATTTCGGTTGGCATCATCATCTGTCCTCGGCTACCAATTTGGCCTTGCCTTCGATCCAAACGAGCTCACTTTGAACGGC
>JANOQP010000685.1:0-3586 GCA_031414895.1 Saprospirales bacterium | reverse complement strand
AAAAGGGCAACCACAAGGGTTGCCCCTACACGCGGGGCCATTGTAGGGGCGACCCTTGTGGTCGCCCTCGTCCGTGTCCGATGAGGTGGTTCGGCCATGCGACAAGTTGAAATGCACCCGTTTAATAGTCCCAATGCGGCTCCCATTGTTGCCTCCGTAAATTGGATTCGAACTGTTCGGGCTTTAATCCAAAATAAAAACAGGCAAAATTCAGGACATCCTTTTTGAGATAAGGCACCCTGACAATTTCCTGTTTCACCATAGGTTTTCCATAATACCGCATCATTGCTTTGAAGTCCTCCCAAACGCCAAAGTTCATGACCTTGTCAATGACATAGAGCTTGTCTGTTTGGTAGTTGATGGTCTCATAATCAACATCCCAGAAGATGCGGCGGGAGATGCCGGGGTTTGCTGATTCGTTGGTCATTGATTGTTGTTTTGATTCAAAGTTATGGATTTTTGGGTAAGTTTCGCAGTGAAATAGGCCCTGTTTTCCCAATGTTCGTACCAGCGGGCTTCGGTGTCGGCGGGGTGTAGCGGGTGCTCAATTCCGTTTATCTCTATTGTTTTTGGGTTTTTTGTTTGATTTCTTCGATGATTGGTTTGAGTAACTGATTTATTATAGAGTGCTTCTCAAATTCCTCAATAATGTTGTCATAAATTTTTATAATAGAAAATCTATTTGGAGACTCAATTAGGACATCAAATTCTTTTAAGTAGATATTCAAATAGAGATAAGAGTTAAAAGCCGTAGAAGTTTTTTTGAAACCTTTCCAATGAACCTGATACTTAATAGCAACATCAATGCCTTCTGAGAATTTAGTAAGCATATCATAGAATTTTGTTTCTTCTAATGACATTATTTCCGATAAAGGATTAAGATAAAATATCTGACTATTAATTTGAAAAAAAACTTCGTAATTAGGAACTAAAAACAAGCTATCGAGTTGGTTGCATTTTTCGTTTAAATGGGACAAAAGCGGGTAAACAGAATTTTTAATAAACAATTGAATTGATGCAACATCTCTTTTTTCCTTGATTTTATCTTCACCAAAACTCTTTTTCAACAATTCTATCTCCTTATCCAAATCATCCACCTCCGAAATATCCTCCCCCCGCGCCCCGCGCAAATAGACCTCCATAGAATGCACCAACTGTTCACCAATATATTCCACAAAAACATCCTTGCCGCCCTTGTCCGCCATCTGGAGCGCGTAGAAATACTCGGCCTTCTTATCTTTTGAAGCCTTTATCACAATAGGCGGGAAGCCAAATTGCATCAAGATAAAATTCATCAAAAGCCGCGACATCCGCCCGTTTCCATCATCAAAAGGGTGGATTCTGACAAAATCATAGTGAAAAAGTGCCGCCAATTCGACCGGATGAAGTGTGCTCCGGTTTGCGCGATACCAAACCATCAGGTCGTGCATCCGGGCGGGCGTTTCTTCTGGCGAAGCGAAATAGAACATCTCGCCTGTCGCCGTTTGGACATGGTTCGGCTGGGTTTTGTATTGACCAATTTGAATGGTCTTTTCGGAAGGTTGTCCGCCGGGCGAAATTGCCTTTGATTTATAAGGCTCGACCAAAATCATCTTGTGCAGTTCGCGGACATCGCGCTCTGTGATTTCTTCATTTTTATCAATAAAATGCCTTAAAAAATCTATCGCCTCATTATGCCCTTTTAGATCAAGATGGTCTTTGAGCGGCTTGCCTTTTGCAGTCAGGCCTTCCATCAAAAAAGCATTGGTTTCGCCATAAGTCAAACTGTTCCCCTCAATCGCGTTCGAGTGAAAATTCCAGTCCAGCCGCAGTTTCTGAAAAATCCGCCCCTCGCGCTCCGGCGGGAGCGGGCGCATGGCTTCGATTTCCCTTTTCAGGTCATCTATTTTGGCGAGCAAATTGGTTAGCTCCTTTTTCATGAACGGTTGATTATCAACGACTTGCGTTGGTTTTGGGCTTTTTCGGTCGGCGAAATTACCCATTAATTGCATTTCAACACCTCAAATCCCCGTCCCCACGATCAGTTTCTATGTACCAAAAAGCCCCAGCGAACTCTATTTTATCCGATTGCTTTTTCGGCCAAAACCTGCCGCATCTCCCGCAGTTTTTCCCCGCCCAGTTTTTCTTTTTCGAACAAAAACTGCGCCCTCAAACCCTCCAAAAACCGTTCGGCGACGAGCCACCATCGCCATGTCAGCAAGCCAAAAACGACCGACAAAGCGACACAACCCATTGATTGCCAATTGTTTAAATCAAAATGTTTCGCCAATTTGTACACTGCCCAACCGCCCAGAGGCACGGTAAAAAGCCCCATCAAGAACTTGATGGTCGGGTCGTAGCCCTGATAAGGTTTCAAAAAACGGACGGCCAGCCACGGCAAAAAGCAGGGCAAAAACCAGATTGCCGCGCCCGCCACCGCGATTGGCGCACCGAGCGCGAGGCCGATTGCCGCCGCTGCCGTTTTTTTGTTTTTCAAAAAATCCGAAACGCCCCGGTCGGTCAATTTTATGGAGGTGAGCGCGGCGAAATAGGCTGCCAACCCGGTTTTAATGCCCGCGTCGTGGCGGTTTTTCTCCCAAACGGCTTTTGTTTTTTGAAAATACCGGGCCTCGCCGGTTTCCGAAATTTCATTTGACACGACCATTTCGAGCTGTCGTTGGAAAACTTCGTCCACATCGTCGGCGGTCGAAAGGGTCAAATCTTGCAGGTTTTTTTCCAAAAAGTCGGTCAGGTCATTGATGGTTTGCCGCTCGTCGGCCTCAAATTTTTCGCGCCAGTCTGCCACGCGGACAGGTTCGCCCATCGTTTTCCAGATTTTCCCCCGAAATTTTGTCGGCTCCGAATAGGTCAGCCCAAACGGCAAAATGGTCAAACCGAGCTGCCAATTGGCTTTTTTTTCCGCTGAAAAAGCGATCCGAGCCATGCCCGTTTTGAGCGGGCGGATTTTTCGTTCGACAAAACTGGAACCTTCAGGGCACATAAAAAGACAGCCACCATTTTTCAAAAAAGTATCGCAGGCATCGAACGACTCGCGGTTTTGGAGCGCACGGCCGTCGCCAAAATCCTCGCGCCGTTGGATCGGGATGCACCAAAGCCGCCGCAAAATCCAGTTGGCGACGGGGTTTTTGAAAAGGGAATAATTGGCCAAAAAATGGACGTGCCTCGGTGTCCACGGTGCAATTTGGAGTGGGTCCATCATCGTCGCCGGGTGGTTCGAAATGAGGATGACCGGGCCGGCGAACCGCTCGTTTTTCCAGCCAATCCGGATCGATTTTTCATAAAACAACCAAAATCCGGCGCGGACTAGGGCCTTTAAAAATAGGTAAAGTGGGAAAAGCAATGGTTTTTGTTGATTGGTTTGAGTTCAAAATTTAACGAGCCGGGCAAACTGGCCAATTTCACTCGCTGGCGCCCGGCTGTGCCGGGTGTCATACATTATGTCGGCTGTGCCGACTTCGCCAATTGTTATTTGGCATATATGTTTTCAATATTTTGTGCAAGTGTCGGCACAGCCGACAAAATGTACGACACCCGGCACAGCCGGGCGCCAGCGCGGGAGCAATGGTTTTTGTTGATTGGTTTGAGT
>JANOQP010000684.1:0-6074 GCA_031414895.1 Saprospirales bacterium | reverse complement strand
GAAAATGTGTGGAGCAACAAGCTCGATTTCCCGCTCGACCTGTTGGTTGACCTCAAAAAAGAGCGCAACGCGGCGACGACGGATTTTTCGCAAATATTCGAAATGGCCAACCCGGAAAACCTCGACGACACGGTGCGCATCACCGGCAACCCGAACCTCGGCCTCGTCAAAGGCGTGATGATCGGCCTGCGGAACGTCGATATCAGGCCGCACTGCGCCGAACTGTGGCTCAACGAGTTCCGCCTCACGGGCATCAACGAGCATGGCGGTTATGCGGGCCTTGCGCGGGCGGACATCAAATTGGCCGACTTCGCGGATGTCCAACTTTCGACGCTTTACGAGAGCATTTATTGGGGCGGCATCGAGCAAAAATCGCAGCAGCGGTCGCTCGACGAGCATATCCAGTTTGATGTGGCGGCAAGTGTTTCGCTCGACAAGTTTTTGGGCGAAAAATCGGGCATCAAGATCCCGTTCCACACCAATTATTCGGAAAATGTGCGCAACCCGCTCTTTGACCCGTATGACCTCGACGTGAAATTGAAGGACAAACTCGCCGCCGAACCCGACCGAAATACGCGCCGCGAGATCAAGCGGGCCGCGCAGGATGCGGTGACGATCAAGGGCTACAATTTCACGAACGTCCGGGTTGACAGCAAGAAGAAAAAGAACCTGTCGATGCCGTGGGACATCTCCAATTTTAGCCTCACCTACGCATTTAACGAGACCGACAAGCGCAACCCGTTTGTCGAAAGCGACAATTTGAAACAGTACAAAGGCGGCCTCGACTATAATTGGACGCTCGGCCTGAAACCCATCCAGCCGTTCAAAAAGGCGATCAAAAAGGACAAATATTTGAAGTTCATCACGGATTTCAACTTCAACCCGCTGCCGACGAGCTATGGTTTCAACACCGTTTTGGAGCGCAACAAACAGGCGACGACCTATCGTTTCACCGATCTCGCAGACGAGGAGCGCAGCACTTTTTACAACAAACGGTTCACTTGGGACCGGAACTACGACCTTTCATGGGATTTGTCGAAAGGGTTGAAATTCAACTATGACGCGACCGCGAAAAGCATCATCGACGAGCTGGATTCGTACAATTTCACCGAGGACGAACAAAAATCTGCCTTAAAAGAGAATTTCCGAAAGGGCGGCCGTTTGAAGACATTCAACCAAAACATGACCGCCTCGTATGCCCTCCCGTTCAAACAGATCCCGATGATGGACTGGATCTCGTCAAAGGCATCGCTGTCGGCGGGATATAGTTGGGACGCGGCCTCGCTGAAGGTCCCGACCTTCGGCAATGTCATCCAAAACAGCCAGACGCGGCAGATCAACGGGGATTTCAATTTTGAGACCCTTTACAACAAGTCGAAATACCTCGCCAAAATAAACAAGCCCTCGAAAGGCGGCAGCAAGGGAAAGGGCTCCGGCGCACCCGGCGGCAAGGGCGATATGGGTGCGCCCGGCGGCGGCGGTCGGGATGCTGGCAGTCGCGATCCCGGCGCCCGTAACCGCCCGGAAGTCGGCGGGGCGACCACGCTCGACGGCGGCGGCGATGTTTCAGGTGGAAAAGCAGGAAAGGGAAAGGGCAAAAACGAGCCCGCAAGTGCCGACCCCGCGACGGCTGACCCTTCTGGCAAAGACCCCGGCGGACGGCCAACCGGTGCGCCCGTCGGCCTCAACCCCGACGGCTCGCCCGCCACGGGCCCGGCCGATCCGAAGAACCCAGCGACCGCCGGAAAAGACCCTGAAAAGGATGAAAAAGGCGGAAAGGGCGGCAAAAAAGAGCCAAAAGAGCCAAAAGGAAAGGACGCAAAAAAGAAGGACCGCCAACCTTCGCTCGTCGAGCGCATCGCGATCAGGCCGCTGATGACCGTCAGAAAAGCCCGATTTAATTATACGGAAACCCGCGCCTCGGTCGTGCCGGGCTTTATGCCGGTGGCAAAATTGTTGGGGCAGGACGACGGTTTTCAGGCGCCCGGTTGGGAATACATCATCGGCAACCAGCCGTCCGACGGGTGGCTCAACCGCCAATCCTATTTGGGCCGGATGTCGAGCGATATCATGATCAGCCAGCAGGTGAACCGCAATTTTTCGCAAAATTTCGATGCCTCGGCGACGCTCGAACCGTTCGCGGATTTCCGGGTGGAGCTCAATGCATCCCGGCAGTTCCAGAAAAACAACACCGAACTTTTCAAGGTCCCAGACCAGTTTTCGGACGAATTTGAGCACCGGGCGCAACGCGACCTCGGCTCGATGACGGTCAGTTATTACAATATGCAGACCCTTTGGAACGCGGACATCGACAATATTTTTGACAATTATGAGAACAACCGATTGACGATCTCGACCCGATTGGCAAACGCGACGGGCAATGTCGGTGCGCACGAAGAGGACCTCTATTTCAAATATGGCTATGGAAAAATCCAGCAGGAGGTGCTGATCCCGGCCTTTATCTCAGCCTACACGAAACAGGACCCGAACAAAGTGCAGCTCGATGTTTTCAAAACCGTCCCGAAAGTGAACTGGAAGCTCACCTACAACGGCCTCTCGAAACTGCCGGGCTTCAAAAACGTGTTCGCCTCGTTCAACCTGACGCACGGCTACAAAAGCACGATGACCATCAACAGCTACGCGACCGACCTTTCATTTGATCAAAACGACAAGGTCGCCGGGCGGACCGCCGAGCTGACGGGCGATTATATTGCCCGTTACGAGATCCCGCAATTGGTCATCGCTGAACAGTTCCAGCCACTTTTGGGCATCGATATGCGGTTCAAAAACGACATGAACCTCAAATTGGACATGAAAAAAAGCCGCAATTTGGGGATGTCCTTCATCGATTACCAGCTCGCCGAGCAGCGCACGACGGATTACACGATCACTTGGGGCTATAAACTCAAAAATGTCTACCTGCCGTTTTTGTACAGCAAAAAGGGCAAGGCAAACATGAAAAAGGCCAAATCCGCCGCGAAAAAGAAGAAAAAACCGGGCGAAGCAGAGGATCCAAAAGACCCGAAAGCGGGCGCACCGGGCGGCAAGCCATCGACCGGGCCAAAGGGCAACGACCTCAAATTTGACTTCAATTTCTCGTTCCGCGACGACGTGACCGCCAACCACCGCCTCGACAGCGGCCAAAAGGCACAGCGCACGCGCGGTTCGCGCACCATCCGCATCAGCCCGACGGTCGATTATTCGCTGAACAAACGGCTCACGCTCGGCCTGTTCACCGATTACAACCGGACAGTGCCAAAAACATCGGCCTCTTACCCGATCACGAACATCCAATCGGGATTGCGGGTGCGGTTCACCTTGCAATAAAACGGCTCAAAATTTATAGGCAAAAAAATGGCCACGCCCGGTTTCTTGAAATCGGGCGCGGCCATTTTTTTGGCCATTGGTTGCATCAGCGGTCGTGCCTCGGCCTTTCATAAGGAGAGGAGGGGGCTTGGCGGGCAAAACTCGGCCTCAAATAAAAATTCAAATCTATTTTCAAGGCAGATGCAAGGGCTTTTGTCGCGCACTATCACAACAATTTAATCGCGTAAAATGATTGAAAAACATTATGCCTTTATTTGTGGAGCAATCTTGCAATTCTAAAAACCTATTTGTCATGCACACCGCACACCGCACACCGCACACCGCACATTTAAGCATCTTTTGATGTGCTTTGCGGTTTTTGGAGTCTTTTATCCCAAAACCAATATTTTTGCCCAATCGCAATGCGGCACTCTTGACCTTACAGCCTCCGAAATTCAATCTTATCTGGGTTCCATGCCTGCGCAAACGGCTTCCAACTTCAGCCAAAATTATCTTTTGCCCATCCATTTCACCGTCGTTAAAAACGACCAAGGTCAAACACCTTGGTGCAATGAGGCTATTCAACGCGAATTGGATGCCGTCAACTCAATTTACCCATCGTCAATTCAATTTTACACTTGTGAAATTACTGAAATTACTGCGGATGCCTATTTCAATTTTACAATATCTGGCACTAATTTAAGCGGCCTCTTTTCATTAAGCAACAACAACAACGCGATAAATATTTATCTGTTGAACTCAATAAATGGAAGTTCTGTTTGCGGGTTCTCGCCAATTTTGGGCGGTATACCAGGCGTGAACCAAACCTTGCCTTTGTTCAATTCATTAATTGTTGCTTGCGCAGACGAGGGAACGATGGCACATGAAATTGGCCACTACTTCGGCCTCTTGCACACTCATCAATCATTCGGCTCAACCTTTGACCCCAGCAATCAACAACAACTTGTCAACCCACCGGATTGCTCCGCCGTTGGAGATCTTATTTGCGACACCCCTACAGACCCAGGCGAATTCATCTGTTTTGGCTGCCAACCCCATTGCAGAAAAGTTTTTTTTGGTGGGGATGGAGATGATAATCACCAAAAGGATGTTACAAATACAAAATATGAACCATCAAGGTCAAATGTAATGTCCTACCATTGCCGAAATTGCGGCAACCTTCAATTTTCGCCGAACCAAATTACGCGTATTACGAATGCACTTGAAGCAACTTCTGGCTCAAACAGAAACTATTTGATAGACGCAAATGAGCCAACTTGCACGAGTCCCGAATTTTCCATTTTCAACGTGAATGGTAGATTAGAGAGACCATGGCTCAACAATCTTACCCCCATGGGTGGAGCCCTTGTTGCCGCCTATACAACTACACCAACTACCAGTTTTTACGCACAACGAACTGAACAGCATACAGGTAGATATCTGTTTACGGCATCTGAATTTTGCAAATTATCCACACCGGGAGTAGGTTGGAGACTCACGCCGGATAAAAACACAACCGCTCCAACCCAAGGGGTTACGACTTTTGATTTGGTAAAGCTACAGCAGCACACTTTAAATGTTTTGCCACTTGACAATCAACCTTTTTCTTTGATTGGAGCAGATGTCAACAATAACGGATTCGTAACTACTTTCGATATTGTAGAAATCAGGAAACTCATTTTGGGGATTTATAACAAATTCCCAAACGTTGGGGCATGGAGATTTATACCAAGGTATTATCTTGATTCCGACGCAACCTTTTCAAGCGGATTTTATGATGGCTGGCCTTTTGATGCGGCCTATCTGAACAGGTCTTATAATGGTACAAATTCATGGTTGGATAACTTCTTCCCTCCTGAATATTCTCAATTTGACCATACAAATGAAACGAATTGGTCTTTTTATGCTATAAAAACGGGTGATGTTACCGGGAATGCTAATCCAAGTGGGTTCACCTCAAGCAATCCAACGGATATCAACTTGAGTTTCAATCCACACAATTGTCTTCAGGCAGGTCAATATGCAGAAATTCTACTAAAAAACCCTGATGCCACCCCCCTTTCCTCCTATCAAATGGCCTTGTCAATGCGACCGGATTTTATGCAATTTTTAGGTGTTAAAAGCGGTGACCTGCCATATTTTAGTGGGGCGAATTTCAATGTTGACGCATCAAATGGTTTGATAAAAACCTTGTGGTTCGATGAATCTGGTTCGCTTGATGGATTGGGCAGCCAAGGTTCGACAATTTTTAAGATTCAGGTGAAAGCGAATCAACAAGTCTGTGATATATCACAGGTATTTGGCCTCGAGGAAAACTTCATTAAAGAGTATTCGGGCAATCAACGGGTCCAACCGAGCGCAAATTTGGAGATACAAGTGGTGCCAATTACCAAAAAACACAGTTTGGTTAATGTCTATCCAAATCCTTTGGTGGGAAACTCTATTAATTTTGAGATAAATTTGGGGGAAGCGGAATATGTTTCCGTGATTTTGCAGGACTATACTGGCAATACAGCTTCTCAAGCTGGGAGCTTTTTAGCAGGTTCTAATTTAGTCCAAGTTTCAAATATAACAAATTTGGCAGGCAATCAGTTTAGTTATCAGATTACCGCTGGTTCAGAAACATTTTCAGGAACTATTGTTAAGCCAAATTAATTGTTATCATTTGTTCGGCCATCCAATTCACTTTGAATTGGATGGCTTTTTTTGTACTATTAGATTCCTGTTAATCATTGAAACACATATTAAGATCTGCCCTTTTGCTTTTG
>JANOQP010000683.1:0-4339 GCA_031414895.1 Saprospirales bacterium | reverse complement strand
CAAATCAAAAACATTTTGCCAACTTAAAACTCCGTGAACCTCTGTGAAAACCTCCGTGGCCTCTGTGTTTTAAAAAAAAGTTTTTGGACGGGCATAAAAAAAGGCAAAAGCCCGGTCCCCCAAACTTTTGCCTTTTGCCTTTTAACTTTTGCCTTCCCCTCAATATTCATCCTCATTGAAAAAGAAGTCTTCGTGCCGCGGGTAATCGGGCCAGATGTCCTCGATGGATTCATAAAGCTCGACTTCCTCCTCGAGCTCTTCGAGGTTGGCGATCACCTCCGCGGGCGAACCGGAGCGGATGGCGTAGTCGATGAGTTCTTCTTTATTGGCAGGCCACGGTGCTTCTTCGAGGTACGAGGCCAGTTCGAGCGTCCAGTACATATTTTGAATAAGATAATTGGTGAATATGGGAATGGGATAATTTTACAGGGCAGTTGGTGAATGGGTGAATTTGCTGATTATCCCATTACCGCATTGACCCAGTATCCAATTCTTAAAGGATCAGCATAGAGTCGCCGTAGCTGTAAAAACGGTATTTTTCCTTGACCGCTTCGTTGTACGCTTCCATCACAAAATCGAAACCGCCGAACGCGGCGACGAGGATGAGCAACGTGCTTTTCGGCAGGTGGAAATTGGTGATCATACAGTTGGCGATATGGAAATCGTACGGCGGAAAGATGAACTTGTTGGTCCAGCCCTCGACCGATTTGAGGTTGTTGCCCGCACCGACGGCGGTCTCGATGGCCCTCATGCAGGTCGTGCCGACGGAGCAGACTTTTTTGCCCGTTGCGAGCGATTTATTGACGGTATCGACCGCTTTTTGGTCAATTTTAAAGTACTCCGCTTCCATTTTATGCTTCGAAAGGTCTTCCACATCGATCGTGCGGAACGTGCCGAGGCCGATATGGAGGGTAATTTCCGCGAAATTGACGCCT
Organism: Saprospirales bacterium; assembly: GCA_031414895.1. GTDB lineage: Bacteria > Bacteroidota > Bacteroidia > Chitinophagales > Saprospiraceae > JANOQP01. The sequence goes on along the minus strand of JANOQP010000683.1, from coordinate 3,404 downwards.
TTCAGTTCGAGCCTTTTCATCACTTCCTGTGAAAAGTGCAGGCCGGCCGTCGGCGCAGCGACCGCGCCGAGTTCCTTTGCATAAATGGTCTGGTAGCGGTCCTTGTCGCTTTCCTCGCTCTCGCGGGTGATGTATTTTGGGAGCGGCGTTTGGCCGAGCTTGACGAGGCAGCCCTGAAATTCGGCCTCGTTCCCATCGAACAAAAACCGGATGGTCCGCCCGCGCGACGTGGTATTGTCCACGACCTCGGCGACGAGGATCTCGTTGCCTTTATCGTCGTCAAAATAGAGCTTGTTGCCAACGCGAATCTTGCGCGCCGGATCCACCAAAACGTCCCAAAGACGGGCTTCATGGTTGAGCTCGCGGAGCAAAAAGACTTCAATTTTCGCCCCGGTTTTTTCTTTTTGACCATATAAACGCGCCGGAAAGACCTTCGTGTTGTTCATGATCAACGAATCGCCATCGTCAAAATAATGGATGACATCCTTGAAAAGCTTGTGCTCGATCTTGCCAGTTTTGCGGTGCAGCACCATGAGACGGGCCTCGTCGCGTTCCTTTGTGGGGTATTGGGCAACTTGCTCTTTCGGCAGGTTGTAATTGAAAGCAGAGAGTTTGGTCCTCATTATTTTTTTTGAAAAAAATTAGGCTTGCGTTTTCGCGTCCGTGTCGAGACTGTCGATAACCCGGTTGGTCTCCAAAAATTGCCCCAAAAACTTCCAAATTGGGTCGTTTTGGGTCAATTTTTTTAAAAAGGCGGGCAAAATTAAAATTATTGCGGATTGCGGATTGCGGATTGCGGATTTTTTTGCCGCACCCCTAAACAATCCGCATTCGGCAATCCGCAATTAATTGCTGGTTTGCAAATCACGCGAAAAGCGTTTCCGCTCGTTCTCGTTCAGATAGACCTTCCGGAGGCGGATGTTTTTCGGCGTGACCTCCACATATTCGTCGCCTTGAATGTATTCGAGGGCCTGTTCGAGCGAAAATTTGAGTGCGGGCGGCAGCGATGCCTTGTCGTCGGAGCCGGATGCGCGGTGGTTGGTCAGTTTTTTGGTCTTCGTCACGTTGATGACGAGGTCGCCGGGGCGGTTGTTCTCGCCGATGACCTGCCCCTCGTACACGTCCTCGCCCGGTTCGACGAAAAATGTGCCGCGATCTTGCAAATTGTCGAGCGCGTAGGCGATGGCGGTGCCGGTCTCCATGACGATCATCGAGCCGTTTTGGCGACCCTGAATCTCGCCTTTGTACGGTTCAAAACCGGTGAAACGGTGGCTCATCACGGCCTCGCCCTGCGTTGCGGTCAGCAAATTGCTCCGCAAACCGATGATGCCACGCGACGGGATGTTGAAACGGAGGATAAAACGGTCGCCCTTCGGTTCCATCGAGGACATCATGCCCTTGCGACGGGTCGCCATTTCGATCGCTTTTCCGGAAAATTCTTCAGGTACGTCGATGGTCATTTCCTCGATCGGCTCGCATTTTTCGCCGTCGATTTCTTTGATGATAACTTGCGGTTGGCCGATCTGGAATTCATAGCCTTCGCGCCGCATCGTTTCGATCAGGATCGAAATATGCAAAACGCCGCGCCCGAACATCAGGAACGAATCCGCGGAGTCGGTTTCCTGCATCCGCATGGCGAGGTTCTTTTCGAGCTCGCGTTCGAGGCGTTCGCGGACGTGCCGCGAGGTTACGAACATGCCTTCCTTGCCAAAAAACGGCGAATCGTTGATTGTGAAAAGCATGCTCATCGTCGGCTCATCGACCGAGATGGCTGGCAATGCCTCCGGGGCCTCAAAATCGGCGATCGTATCGCCGATCTCAAACCCTTCGATGCCCGTCACGGCGCAGATATCGCCCGCATGGACTTCCTGTACCTCCACTTTGCCCATGCCCTCGAAGACATAAAGCCCTTTAATCCGCTGTTTTTGGATGGTGCCGTCCTTTTTGCAGACGCTCACCGGTTGGTTTGCCTTCAAACTGCCGCGCACGAGCCGCCCGATTGCGATGCGTCCTATATATAGGGAGTAGTCGAGCGAGGTGACGAGCATTTGGGCGTTGCCCTCGACCACCTTTGGCGGCGCGATGTATTTGAGGACACCGTCGAGGAGCATCGTGATGTCCTCGGTCGGTTTTTTCCAATCGTCCGACATCCATCCCTGTTTGGCCGAGCCGTAAAAGCACGGGAAATCGAGTTGTTCCTCCGTCGCGTCGAGCGCGAACATGAGGTCGAAAACAGCCTCGTGCGCACCGTCGGGGTCGCAGTTGTCCTTATCAACTTTATTGACGACGACAATGGGCTTTTTACCCAGTTCGACCGCTTTTTGCAGCACAAAACGCGTCTGCGGCATTGGCCCCTCGAACGCATCGACGAGCAGCAGCACGCCGTCGGCCATGTTCAAAACGCGCTCGACCTCGCCGCCAAAATCGCTGTGGCCGGGCGTGTCGATGATGTTGATCTTCGTGCCCTTGTAGGTGATGGCCACGTTTTTCGCCAGAATGGTGATGCCGCGCTCGCGCTCGAGCGGGTTGGAGTCCATGATGAGCTCGCCGGGAGTTTCGTGTTCTTTGAAGAGTTTCCCGGCGGAGATCATGCGGTCGACCAAACTTGTTTTGCCATGGTCGACGTGCGCGATGATGGCGATGTTGCGGATATTTTCAGACATAATTTTGAGTTTCGGGTTTCAAGTCTTGTGTTTTGAGTTGCTAAACACGAAACTCGAAACCCCTATTTTTTGAAACGGGTGCGAAGGTAGCTTTATTTCCCGCTTTTTTTCTGGGTCGGAAAATTATATTTGGATGAACGGGGTGTTAAATGGGGGTTTGCAGAATTATTTTCGGGGGATAGTCAAAAATTTGATTGACCCGACCTTCTTTTCAATTAAAAGGCAGCCATCCAGTTGATGATAAAAATGGCCTTAAAGAAGCGAGGTTTGTTTTTTGAAAAAAACTTATCGCTCAAAACCAATTTGCCGAACCGAAAGAAATACGGTCGCTTATTTTTAAAAACGCCTAAAACCAACGATGATTTGGCGATTTCAAACAAAGGCAGGTTTGGCAACAAGTTTTTCGGAGCCGGTTTTAGTTAAAGTTTTGGCCACCTATTATATAAACAAAACAGGCAATTTACTTTTGATTTACAAACCGCGGCCCGAAGGGTTTGGGTCCCAAACAATCACCTTTCAAAATCACCGACCATGAAAAAAGGACAACGCATCCTGCCGACTGTTTCGGGACGTTTTCACTATTATTTTGCAGGGAGCTGCTGCTGAAACCTGGGCGATTCAGCAGTAGCGATGATAAAAACCGATTTTTGGGCTTGTGTGTTCCACAGGCCTTAACCATCAAGTCCAGACCAAAACCATATTTTTTACTCAATTTTTTTCCAAAATGAAAAATTTGATAAC
>JANOQP010000682.1:0-7757 GCA_031414895.1 Saprospirales bacterium | reverse complement strand
GTTTTTTGCTCCAATCGCCCATCGAAATGATCGGTTCGCGGAACAAAAACAGCCCGCCCGGTTTCAAACAACGGTGGATTTCGGACATCACAAAGGAGACATTTGGGACATGGTGCAAGGTCCCGAAAGAAGTGACGAGGTCGAAATTCGCATCGGGGAACGGCATTTCCCCGGAAATATCGGGGCTGACATATTCTGGTTTCAATCCCTGCAAAGTGTTGGAGACCAACTGTTCGCTCGGTTCGAGGATGGTCAATCGCTGGATTTTTGGCAAGATCGGTAAAAATTCATGCCCGTAGGCCGCACCGATGCCCAAAACCGAATCAAACCTTGGGTATTTTTCGAGAAAACGAAACCCGTGTTTTTGGTTCAAATGATGATAACCGTAATCATAGACCTCCGAATCCGACGCGCCGAGGTCTGCATAGCCTTCTTTTTCGTCATCAAACCATTGTTTGATTTCAGCAATGGTAAAATCGTCGCCCCAAAGTTTTTCACCTGAAAAGTATGCGTCCATTCGCCTTAAATTTTTCGGCAAGGTCATCATTTTTTGAAAAAAGGTGGCCTCAAAAACCGCATCACGGCAAAACCGTCACCGTCCCTACCAGATTTTCCACGCCCCCTCCGGGCATCAATAGGGCCGCGCGCCACATAAAAACGCCCGGCTGTGCACCGCTCCCGTCCCATCCAAGTTCGGGCTGGTTGGGCAAAAAATCCCTTTTTTGAAAAATGGCCACGCCGTTCCGGTCAATGATCTCGAGCCGCTGGATCTGCGAAAAAACGGCCTCGCCCATGAATATGGTGAAGTGGTCGTTTTCTCCCAGCGCATTGATTTTCAGCACATTGGGTGCAAAAATGGCGGTCTGGGCCCCATTTTTTTCCACAAAGGAAACGGTCGGCGGCAGGCCCTCCCCGTCCGTCGGGTTTGCGTTGATGGGCAGGAAATGAAGGTCTTTTTGGGTCAGCCATTTCGCACGAAGGCCGCCTGTCGTGGTGTTCACGCCCGGGCCGCCGAGCAGCCCGTTGCAATCAAAATCGCCGCTGATGGTCGTCTCACAGCCCGTCGGTTGGCTCTTGATCTTGTAGGAATAGCTGGCGCCGTTCTCCATTTGTTCCGATTGGAAAAAATGGCCGCCGAGCAAAGTGTTGTTGATGAAAAACGGCGGCTCGGCCTCAAAAATACTGAAACTGACATGAAAATGCTCACCGTCGTCGCAAGTCCGTTGCAGGTTTTCGATGGCCGGTTTTACCTTTTGGTGGCCCACCGTGAACCGCCGGAAAGCGCAGCCGTCCTCCAATAAATAGTTGCCCGCCGTCGGGTATTCGGTCCCCTCAAACACAAAAACCGGGTGGTCGCAGGTGACCGAGCCGACCGTGCCGAGGCTCGAACTGTCCTTTTGTGTGCCTATGGTGAACACATTTTTTACGCACCCCTCCCAAATGGAATAGGTGCCGGGGTCGCAAAAACTTTTCCCCTTAAAATTGGCGCACGGGTACGCGCAGGAAATCTTGCCGACCGTCCCATGTTCGACCGTCACGTTCGGGACGATGATGATCTGCTGCACCGACCATTCGCAGGTCGCAAAATTGAAGCTCGAAACCGTCGTGTCGCTGCAAAAAACTTCGCCGTTGAACACCGCGCAATTCCCCTCGCAGACCGCGATCGGCGGCAAAATTTGCGTCGTCGTGGTTTGGCAAGGCTGGCCGATGGCCAATTTCATCAAAAAAAAGAGGGACAAAGTGGTGGCAAACTGTCTGGCGGACATGGGCAAAATCTGTTTTGATGCAAAAGTCGGTAGGCGGAACGGGAAAATCAAGCCGCTGATTTTCGCCGTTATGACCAGCCGAAAGTAGAAAAGGCTGCCCGGTCCGGCCGAACTTTATTTCAGGACAAGTCGCGAAATGGCCAAAACCTGTTTCCCATAGGAGATTTCGAGAAAATAAATGCCCGCGCCGAGGCTGCCCCGGTTGAAAAGTTGTTTGTTGCCAACCGTCTTTTTCGAGAACAAAACTTGTCCGTTTTCGTCAAGCAACCGAAGCAAAAATGGGCCGCCCGCCAGTTCTGGCCATTCGAGCCATGCGAAATCGCCCGCCGGGTTCGGGCTTATTAGGAGCGGTGATTTTTCCTTTTTTTCGGCAAAAAATCCGCCCGTTCCGTTGATAATATCTTGCCCGATGGTGTGGAAAACCGTGTTCGTCATCACAGGCGGGTTGAAATCAAAGAAAATCGCGCCCCGGTTCTCGACGACCGAGCCGAGCGGGATGCCCGTTTTTTGGGCAATCCTAAACTTCACGAACCCATTTGAACCGGCCAGGTCGGTCGTGGAATCGGGCAGGTCGATGCCCTCAAAAATGAACCTGACAACGCCCGGCCCATCGAATGCGATTGTATAATCCTCGTGGCTCGTCGCGCCCGGTTGGATGGATCCAGGGTTGAGCCAACTGCTCAATGTATCGCGTACCTCGACGCGCACCGCCGTGTCCGTCCCCGTGTTCTGGAAGCGCAAAATGTACTCGATTTCTTGCCCCGGTTCGATAAAATGCGCCGCCGTGGTGCCCACCGGGAAGCCTTTTTTGTCGTTCGGGTCGAAGCTGCCAACGTTTTCGCGGCAATCTATATCGGTCGAAGGGTCGCCGTCGTCGGTCGGGAATTGGAGGACAAAGCCCGTCGCAAAAGGCCATGCGCCGCAGCCCTCGACCGAAATGGACGGGTGCAAATTGCCGCCCGGATGCCCCGGCGTTTGGTCGATCTGGAGCGTGAAAGTGCGCCCCGAAAGGTCGCCGATGGCAAATTCGACATCCGCGCCGGGCAAAAGTTGCGCCGGGTTGCTCTCAAAAAGCACAACATCTTCGATGATCACATAGTCCATCGGCATGGCCATCGCGCCCGCGCCTGTGTTTTTTATGGTCAATTTGAGGCTGTCGCCGTCGCAACGCCCGCCCACTTCGAGGTTTGAGCCGTCCCAACCGGGCGCGGGCAGGCACATCGAATCGGGCAGCGCAAAAGCCGTCGTGCAATGCGTCTGGCCGAGCAATGTCGAGTCGCAATCGACCACCACATGGAACGTAAAAGATTGACAATCAAGCGGTTGCATATCGCCGACCTCAAAAAGCAAGCTGTCGCCCGATGCCGAATAAGGAATGCTCGACGCGCCCGGCGTCAAAAATGGGTCGAGCAGGACTAGCACTTTCGCGGCCCCGGCAACCTCCGTCCCAATATTGCAGAGCCGCACGAAATAGACATTGTCGAAGCACCTTTTGAGCTTGTTCGTGCAAATATCGACCTGCAAAAGCGGGCAATGCACGGCGGTTTTTACCAAAAAATCCTGCGCCACCGTGTCGCCAACGGTCATGAAATTGACCGCCACCGAGCCCGTGCAACTGGCCCAATAGACCGATTTCTCGACAATTTTTATCAAAAAACTGCCCGTATCGACCTGAAATTCATAAAAACCCGCCGTGTCGGTCGTCGAATAAAGGTCGCCGGACGCGGTTTCCAATTTGACCGTCCATCCCGCGAGGCCGATGGGTGAGGGGTCGGGGATGCAATCTTCGTCGAGGTCGCGCGTCGCACGGCCTTTTATTATGTTGGAAAAAATGCCGCCTGCCGCGTCGGTTTTTATCAGGCCCGCTTGTTGCCCGATATGTCCTGCCAAAAAATGGCCGACCGGGTCCGAAAGGATTGCGTAGCCTGCATCGCCCGCTGCCGAGCCGTATTTTTTTGAAAAAATCTCGGTCGCATTTTGGTCGGTCTTCACCAAAAATAAGTCGCGGTCGTCGTTCAAGTTGTCGCGGGACTGGCCCAAAAAAACGAAACCGCCGTCGGCATCTTTCGCGATCGAACGGAACTGTTCCAAACCGTTTTTATCAAAAATAACTTGGGAAATTTCAAGCCCGTTTTCGTCCGTGAAAAGGACCCAACCGTTCTCGTCGGCCCCATCAGATTCGTAGCCAGCAACCAGCCAACCGGTCCCATCGTCCGTTTCAGAGAGGCCGAAAGCGTATTCATTCAAACTAGTTCCATAGCTATTTTCCCATAAAAGGTCGCCATTATGTTCGATTTCGGTCAAATACGCATCATAATCGCCCTCGTCATTCACGGTGTAGCCCGTTGCGACCAGGTAGCCGTTTGGCTTTGCGCGGACTGCCCGGAGGATGTTCAGCGGCGATCCGCCCCAAGTTTTTGTCCAAATAACCAGTCCGTCAGAATTTGATTTTATCAAAAAAAACAACCTCGTGTTCCCTTCCTTTTTTTCTCCGCAAAAAACAAAATGGCCGTCCGGGGTTTGGCAGCCGTCCCAAATTTTGGAGTTCGGGACACCCAAGTTTTTCCACCAAATTTGGTTTCCATAAGCATCTGTTTTGAGCAAAAAAGAGGAAGTGTCCGTCGCATTTTCGAGCGAACCTGCAACCAATATCGAACCGTCGGCCAGTTCAAAAACGGCCTGCCCGGATTCTCTTTTGCCCGTTGCCCCAAAGTTTTTTGTGAAAAAAGCCTGCCCGCCCGCGTCCGTCCTGACCAAAAAAACATCGGTCGCCAAGTTGTTCAGTTCGGTCGTCGAACCGGTCGAAATCGTGCCCCCGTTCGCCGTTTTTACGACATCGTAAAAAAAATCGAGGCCGTCGGGATTGCCAAAAGTGCGCTGCCAGCCTTGCGAAATCGCACAGGCCGGGAGCAAACAGCATAAAATTTGAATGAAAACTGGTCCTTTTCTCATACTGATTGGTTTGAAAGCGCCCGAAAAAGACTTCACATTTTTTTAGCTATTCGCGCTTTCAAAATTTGCGAAGCCCTTTTCGAGACTGCCCGCCAGTAGTTTTATTGTTCACCAATTTGGGGGAGGACCGTGTCGGATTAGAAGGATTTGGTCGGTGATGGGTCAAAGATGGGGCGGCAGTCCCGATCGACTATTTCATAAAATACAGATGTTCTCGGATTTTTGGTTGCTCGAAAAGAGATTTTTTTTATCGAATGGACAACAATTCATGAATGGATTTACAGAAAGCCTTACTGTGCTCAAAAAAGGTGGTTCTCGGTTTTTTTCATTAAATCAAATAAACTGCCGAAATGCCGGATGGCTCAATCTGCTTTTTTGAAATCCCAAATGTTCAAAAAATTCGTCGTGAAGTTCCCTGCCCGGAAATCCGCGTTCTTCATCAATTTTTGGTGAAAAGGCACCGTTGTTTTCACCCCTTCGACGATAAATTCATCGAGCGCGCGCTCCATTTTCGTGATCGCATCCTCGCGCGTCCGGGCCCGGCAGATGATCTTGGCGATCATCGAATCATAATATGGGGGGATCGTGTACCCAGCATAAACGTGCGTGTCCACCCGGACACCATGCCCTTTTGAGGTGTGCAGCGACGTGATCTTGCCCGGCGACGGGCGAAAATCGTTGTACGGGTCCTCCGCGTTGATGCGGCATTCGATGGCGTGCATTTCTGGGATATAGTTTTTGCCCGAGATTGGGATGCCCGCCGCGATCTTTATCTGCTCCTTTATCAAATCGTGGTCAATGACCTCCTCGGTGACCGTGTGCTCGACCTGGATCCGGGTGTTCATTTCCTTGAAAAAGAAGTTCCGGTGTTTGTCCACCAAAAATTCGACCGTCCCGACGCCCTCGTAATTGATGGATTTGCAGGCGGCGATGGCGGCATCGCCCATTTTTTCGCGCAGTTCGGGGGTCATGAACGGCGACGGCGACTCCTCGACGAGTTTTTGGTGCCGCCGTTGGATGCTGCAATCGCGCTCCGAAAGGTGGCAGGCATTCCCAAATTGGTCGCCCGCGACCTGGATCTCGATATGGCGGGGCTCCTCGATATATTTCTCCATATAAACGCCGTCGTTTGTGAAGGATGCCTTCGCCTCGCGACGGGCCGCATCGAGCGCGGCCTCAAAATCTTCTTCTTTCCAGACGATGCGCATGCCCTTTCCGCCGCCGCCCGCGGTCGCCTTCAAAATAACGGGGTAGCCGACCCCTTTGGCGGCCTCGATGCCCGATTTAGCATCCTTCAAAAGCCCGCCCGAACCGGGGACGCACGGTACGCCAGCGGCTAGCATCGTCTCTTTTGCGGTGACTTTGTCGCCCATTTTTCGGATCTGGGCGGGGGTCGGGCCGATGAACTTGATGCCATATTCGGTGCAGACCTCTGCAAAATCGGCGTTTTCGGCCAAAAAACCATAGCCCGGATGAACGGCATCGGCATCCGTGATCTCGACGGCGGCCATGATTCGCGGTACGCTCAAATAGCTCTCGCTCGACGCGGCAGGCCCGATGCAAACCGCCTCGTCCGCAAACCGGACATGGAGCGAATCGCGGTCGGCGGTCGAATAAACGGCGACCGTTTTGATGCCCATTTCTTTGCAGGTCCGGATGATGCGCAGGGCAATTTCACCTCGGTTTGCGATAAGTATCTTTTTAAACATCATTTTTTAGAATGATGAATGATGAATGATGAATGATGGATTACGAATGATGGATGGGTGCTCCATTCATCATTCATCATTCATCGTTCATCATTTATCATTCACTTGGGGTCCACCAAAAAAAGCACCTGATCGTACTCAACGGGCGTTGAATCTTCGACCAAGACCTTGACGATCTTGCCCTTGACCTCGCTCTCGATCTCGTTGAAAAGTTTCATCGCCTCGATGACGCAGACGGTCATGCCGACCGAAACCTCGTCGCCGACCTTTGCGTACGGGGGCTTGTCGGGCGACGCACTGCGGTAAAAAGTGCCGACCATCGGGCTTTTTATCGCTATCAGCCCGGCGTTGCTTTCCTCGGCGGGCGCGGCGGAAGTGTCAATTTTGGGCGCGGCGGCGGCTTGCAAAGAGGCCTGTTGGGCGGGCATCGCCGCCATTTGCGGGGCGGCGTGCATGACCGTTTGCACCGGTTCGGCGGAATGGCCTTTCACAGTGATCTTGAAATCGCCCTCCTTGACGGTCACTTCGCCGAGGCCGAGCTTGCTAACGAGCTTGACCAACTCTTGTATTTCTTTGAAATCCATGTTGTTTGATGGAAAAAATTTGTTTTGAACAAAAAAACGGGCGGTTTAGGGGAATTATATGGGGTCGGTGGGCAAATATACACAGGCAGTCCAAACCAACAAGCCGACAAAAAATTAAGGCAAAAGTATAAAGTCAAAAGGCAAAAGTGCCGGAACCCGAACTTTTGCCTTTTGAATTTCGGCCTTTGGATTGCTCCAATTTTGCCTTACCTCCTTTGCCTTTTGCCTTTAGGATCAGGCCTTCGCCCGCTCGATATAAGAACCAGTTTCGGTATCGATTTTGATAAGGTCGCCCTCGTTGCAGAAAAGCGGGACCCGGATCTCGGCACCGGTCTCCATTTTGGCCGCCTTGAACGTATTGGTCGCGGTGTTCCCCTTTTCGCCCGGCTCGGTGTAGACGATTTTGAGGACGACCGTCAGCGGCATTTCGCAGGAAAGGATATCGTCGTTGGCGGCGTTATAAAGCACCTCCAAAAACTCGCCTTCCTTCAAAAATTCGGACTTGTCCACGAATTTCCGCTCCAGCGAAATCTGCTCAAAAGTTTCCGGGTTCATCATCTCCATGGAACTCTCGTCGCCATAAAGGAACTGGAACTTGCGCCGTTCGATGCGGACGACATCAATATTGACACCCGTGTTGAAGGTGTGTTCCCAGATTTTGCCGGAGGTCGAGCTTTTGAGCTTCGTCCAGATCTTGCCCGAACCGCGCCCGACCTGAAATTTCGAGAAGTCGAGGACCTTCACGA
>JANOQP010000681.1:0-2559 GCA_031414895.1 Saprospirales bacterium | reverse complement strand
CAGGCGATGCCGACGATCGGAAACGTGTTGGCTGGGGTCGGTTTGATGTCGTTGAGCCAATGGATGACCTGCTCGGCCTCGGCATGGTTGATGCGTCCGTTTTGGTCATATCGCCCATCGACGAACTCGCAAAAAGTGCTGTCAAAAGCAGAGTTTCCGCGCGGCAATCGCTTGAACGGTGTGCCGAACGCGACGCGGTTGAAGCGCACCCATTCCTCCGGGCAGTCTTGGTGCTGGAATTCGAGGGTCGTGACGTGCGCACCGTTGTTTTTGCAAAATTCGAGGATATCGTCGCCGTGGTCGGGGGTCATGTCCTGTTTGGAATCGCCGAAAACGACGGTTTTTTTGCCCATTTTGAGCAAAGCCAGTCCTTCTTGCACCGTTATATTATGTGCCTCGTCGATGAATACGATGTCAAAATCGCGCTCACCAGCCTGTACGACATCGATTGCGACGCCCGGCGTGGCCAAAAGGACGGGCAAGGTCTCGGTCATCGCCTCAAAGTTTTTCGCAAAAAGGCTTTCCAGATCGTGCTTTCCGACCGATTCGTGGTTGTTTTTCCCGAACCAGTTTTTGAACGCCTCCGGACTTTTTTCCTTCAATTTTTGGAGCGTTTTCGCCTTCCGAGTCTGCCAAAGCGAGCCGATTTGCTGCGGCAAAAGGTCGAAAAGCTTTTCCCGCGCTGCGGTCAAAGCGTCCACCGTCGGGTGTTCCCAAGTGAGGTTGGATGTGTATTCGTGCTGCAAAAGATGGTGGAGGTACCAACTTTCAAAGGCCGCCGCCCAGTTTTTCGGCTTGATCTTGATGAGCGCACGGAGCGTTTTGCGGGTCGGCCCCGACTGGCCGAGCCAAAATTTTTGCCAAATGAAAAAGTCCGGCCAATCCTTCAGCCCCTCGCGGACAGTCTCCAATTTGTCGATTACGGCCTCCAAAAACTCCTGCCGCTTCGGGATGGTCAGCATTTGGTGGGCAATTTTTTCCTCAAAAACCCCGCTTTCGTTGAACTCGTTGACAAAATGATCGAGCGCAGTTTCGAGGTCCTCGACCTGAACACGGAAATCAAGTTCAAAAAGCGTGCTTTTTGACGAAAGCCGCCCGACCTCGGCGCGAACATTTCCTGCCGTCCGGCGCCGCCAATTGCGCATCGATGCCTCAAAATCGGTCGCGGCCTCGCGCATTTTTTTGATGTTTCCAGGTTCGAGGCGCGTCGAAAACTCGAACTCGAAATATTTCCGGGCTGAAAAAACCTTTTTCAATTCCTCCCAAGCGGTGCCAATCTTCTCTTTTTGGGCGACCATCTCGCGGTATTTTTCCGAAAAAACGCCGTACAATTTCTCCGTCACCGAGGCCGGTTTTTCAAAATCGGCCCCAAAACTGTTCACGCCGTCCTCCACGCCGTCGCGTATTTGGGCGACCAGCCCGGAAAGTTCGAGGTAATGGTTTTCGTAATGTTCGGTCAGCGATTCGGCGTACTCGTTCGATTTCACCAAAAAACGGTGGTGCAGGTCGCGCGCCTTATCGAGCATCAAAGTGGCCCATTGGTCGCCAAATTCGTGGCCTTTTTCGCTCGATTTGCCCAAAAAAACCTCGTTTTTCAACAAAGAAAGCGGATGCCGGAGGTTTCCCGCGAGGTGCTGCAGCTCCTGCGCCTTTTCGATGGCGACCGTGATCTCGTAATATTCCTTTTCATTGAACTCAAAATCGGCGGGCGAGATCTGGCTCAACAACATTTCTTTTCCCTCGATCCGGTTCGCGCGGAGATAGCTGCCGACGATCTCCGACCAGCCGAGGCCGTCAAATATGGGCGTGTTCAACGCCTGATGGGTCTCGTCGAGCTTGGTCTGGGTGCGGAGTGCCTGGGTCAAAACGAGCTTGAAAGCGTCGGCGTCCCACGATTTTTCGCGCCGCGCATTTTCTGCGCTGGCGCGCAAAATATCGAGCAAAACGGGCAAATCTGCCCGCGCATCGCGCAAAATGAAGCTCAAATCCCCAAATTTTCCCAATAAAAGGAAGTTCTGCGTCCGCTTCAATGCGTTCACCGATTGGCTGACGACGAGGCATTTTTGGCCATTCGAGAGCGCGTTGATGACCATGTTGGCGAGGGTCTGCGTCTTGCCCGTGCCACTCGCCCCCTCGACGACGCTCAAGGTGCGCGAACGCGCCGCGAGCATGGCCGCCCGTTGCGACGAATCCACGCCGAGCATCCCGAAACCGTGCGCGTTTTTTTCAATATCGCCCTCGTAGGCGATCGGCAAATCGCTGTCAGTCGCCGAGACCGTCCGCCGCGAACTTGCGGGCAAGATGCCGATCACGCCCGACCATTGCAAAACACCGTGCCTGATCATGCTTTCGGCCGCCTCGTCCTCTGGAAACGGGATCAAACCGAGCGGCAAACCGCCGTCGGTGAGGTTCAGGATATCGCAAATTTGTGCGGCGAACGCGCCCAGTTTTGCGCCGTCCAAATGGTTGTCCGCGAGGGTTTGGGCCTGTTCGAGGAGGTCGATTTCGAGTTCCTTTTTTAAGAGGTTGAACAGCGGGTAATTGGGTGCAACTTGCTGG
>JANOQP010000680.1:0-7463 GCA_031414895.1 Saprospirales bacterium | reverse complement strand
CGAGGAACGCCAAAAACTGGTCGGTCTCGCCCTCGAAAAAGCGGTGCCTTGCACCCGAATCGGCATCGCTGTTATCGGCCTCGAGGTGCCGCACGCACACGTTCACCTCATCCCGATGAACTCGATGAAGGACATGAAAATCGGGCACCATATTGAAATGCCCGCAGGGGAAATGAAGGAACTGGCAGAGAAAGTCGCGGCGCAATTTGGGTGAACTGGCCGTCGAAACTTTGGGCCAATGGAGCATTTTTTATGGGAAAACCAAGTTCAACTCGCCAGCGTCCGCGAAATATCCACCCGGTAAGCCTGCCAAGCGGGCAGCACCGCCGCCAAAAAACCGATGGCCAGCGAACCGAAAAACAGCCATATTTCCTCGCGCAAAAACATCCAGCCGGTGAACGAATATCGGTAGCCCTTTTCCAAAATGCCGCCGATCAGCCCCATCCCGACATGGCTCAAAAGCAGCCCCAAGAAGCATCCGGCTGCCGCCAAGATCAGCCCTTCGAGTAGGATCAAAACGAATACCCGCGCCCGCGACGCGCCCAACACACGGAGCAAAGAGAGCTCGTAACGCCTGTCTTTCAACGAGTTATAAAGTGAAATAAAAATACTCAACCCGCTCACGAAGACGATCACGGCGGCCAGCCAACGGAGCATCTGTTCGCCCGCGCCGATGTTCGCGTACAGGCGGTTCATCTCCCAAGCGGGGGCGGCGGCGAGGAGGTCGGTGTTTTGGTTGATGTTGCGGGGCATGTTGAGCGCCTGGAAATTGCGCGTTTTGTATTTCACCAAAATGGCGGTTATCTCCTTTTGACTTTCCTCCGGTTCGGCCTTTTCATGGTCATGGCCACCGTGGTCGCCTGCTTTGTGGCCATGTTCTTCGTCGTGCTTTTCTTCAGCTTCGTGATGGTCGTGGACGGCCCAAACAGTCTCTTTGTTGACCAAGATCAGTTGGTCCAGCACCGTTCCGCTCGGTTTCAACAGACCGACGACCTTAAAAAGCCCATGTTCGTGGACGATGGTCGAATCCTCCGAAAGGCCGTGGTTTGACCGGAAGGTGGAGCCGATTTTGAGACCCAATTTTCGCGCAGCCTCCGCCCCGACGACGGTGTGGAAAGGTTGGTCCCAAATTTTTCCCTCCAAAATTTCGCCCCCATAAAGTCCCAAAAAAGCCGGTTCCGTCCCGACGATCCGGTGGCCGCGATAGCTGTCGCCGAGGCTCATCGGCACCGCCGTACCGATCAACGGGTGCGCCGGGTTCAAAAACGGCCGCGCCTCGGTGAGCTTGATATTTCCGGTCGGCGCATCGACGTGGTACATCGCGCAGAGGATGAGTTGCAGCGGGCTGCCCTTCGCGCCGATGACGAGGTCGATGCCGGCGAGGTTTTTTTCAAAATTTTGGGTCAATTGGCGGTTGAGCAAAAGCAGCAGCGAGACCAGCCCCGTTCCGAGCGCGAAAAGCGTCAGGCAGAGTGCGAGGTTGAGCGGTTTGTGGAGGATGTTTTTGAGGCTTAATTTGAGCAAGTTCATGGGCGGGCGGCGGTTTGGGCGGTTTGATTTTCGAGCGTGATTTTTTTTGAAAAATGCGATTTCAACCGCCCGTCGTGGGTGACGATCAAAAGCGTCGAGCCGGTCGCAAGTGCCTGTCTTTCAATGAGTTGAATCACCTCGGCGGCGTTTTTGTCATCGAGCGCGGAGGTCGGTTCGTCGGCCAAAAGCACCGCCGGGCGGTTGACGAGCGCGCGGGCGATTGCGGCCCGTTGCTGTTCGCCGATGCTCAAATGGCGGGGCAGTTTTTGGGCTTTTTCGGCAATGTTCAAGTTTTTCAACAGGGAAAAAATATGGGCGCGGTCGGTTTTCAGCCCTGACAGTTGCTGCGCCAAAATCAGGTTTTCCTCGACTGTCAGGGCCTGGATAAAATGGTTTTGTTGAAAAACGATGCCGATTTTTTGCCCCCGAAATTGGTCGAGCGCAGCCTGGGCCATGCCGCCAATGGATTTTTTTTCGATAAAAATTTCGCCTTTCGATGGTTTCAAAAGCCCGGCAAGCAAATGCAAAAGCGTCGTTTTGCCGGAACCGCTTTGCCCCAAAAGCAGGAAATGCTCGCCCGTTTCGCAGGAAAAGCCGGGGAATTTTAGCCAATTTTTCCCGTCGTGGGAAAACTGGAGGTCGTTGGTTTGGATCATTTTTAAGTCAATTTCATGGCTGTGCTGGTTTTGATTTTCCACGGTTTTCGGTTGGCAAAGGTATAAAATCGGTCTGCGCAAAACTGTCGGGCTTGATTTTGGAACTGCCAAAAAGTCGATTTTTTCGCCCCCGAAAAACCAAGCCGCTGCCATTTTGGCAAAAAAAATGCCCCGCCCGCCCATTGGCAACAGTTTTGACCGTTTGACCAAGTGTTTGCAAATCGCGATGGCCGGGGGCAGTTTCACATCGGTTGGTTTGCTATTTTCGCCGCCGCTTTGAGCGGTTGAATTGCCGCAAAGGCGCGGAGGACGCAAAATTTGGCCATAAAAACTTTGCGCCCTTAGCGGCAATTCAACACCTTTCCAAACCATCCAAAATTAAAAGAAATGGCATCTATTGCTGGATTTTTAAAGCGTGTTTTTGGCCTGAAATCGAAACAGGAAAAGGACAATGTGATTTATTCGCCGGTCATCGACGCGACGAACGCGGAATTTGAGAAACTCGCCGACCTCTCCAACGACGAATTGCGGGGCAAAACGCTCGAATTTCGGGAGCAGATCGCCGATTACCTCTCTAAAATCGACGCCGAGATCGAGCAAGTGAACACCGAGGCCATCGTGACCGAGGACATCCTCGCAAAGGAAAAGATGTTCAAAGAAGTGGACGAACTCCGCAAAAACCGCGACCGTGCACTCGAAGAGATCCTCGACGACCTCAAAGCGGAAGCTTTTGCGGTGATGAAAGAAACGGCGCGGCGTTTTTCCCAAAACGAAGAAATAATCGTCACCGCCACCGACCACGACCGTCGGTTGGCGAGTTTTCCGAACAAAACCTACATCCGCATTGAGGGCGACCGGGCCATTTTCAAAAATAAATGGACGGCTGCGGGCGGCGATGTCACCTGGAACATGGTGCACTATGACGTGCAGCTCATCGGCGGTTCGGTTTTGCACAGCGGAAAAATTGCCGAAATGGCCACCGGCGAGGGCAAAACGCTCGTTGCGACGCTGCCCGCGTACCTCAACGGATTGAGCGGTTTGGGCGTGCACATCGTGACGGTGAACAATTATTTGGCCCTTCGCGACTCGGAATGGATTGGCCCGATCCATGAATTTTTGATGCTTACCGTCGATTGCATCGACAAATACCGCCCGCATTCGCCGGAGCGCATCGCGGCCTATCGCTGCGACATCACTTATGGGACGAACGCGGAATTTGGCTTCGACTACCTGCGCGACAACATGGTCGTCGCGCCGGAGGAACTTGTGCAGCGAAAGCACCATTTTGCGATGGTCGATGAGGTCGACTCGATTTTGATCGACGATGCGCGGACACCGCTCATCATTTCCGGCCCGGTCGCACGGGGCGCGGAGGACGAGGAATACATGGAATTGCGGCCGCACGTCGAAAACCTTTTTGCCGCGCAGCGGAAATTGGCGACCGAGTTTTTGACCGAGGCCCGCCGCGCCGTCGAGGCCGGAAAATTGGGCTATGAAGAGGGCGAGGCCGGGATGGCGATGCTCCGTTCGCACCGCGCCGTGCCGAAAAACCGTGCGCTCATCAAGTTTTTGAGCGAGGACGGGATGAAGGTCGTCCTCCAAAAATCGGACAATCATTATATGGCCGAGAACTCGCGCAATATGCACCTCGTGGATGCGCCGCTCTATTTTACGATCGACGAAAAAAACCGGCAGGTCGAATTGACCGATAAGGGCGTTGAATATTTATCACATAATAATAACGACCCGGAATTTTTCGTCCTCCCAGATATCGCGACCGAAATGGTGGCGATCGACGTGGACCCGGAACTTTCGGTCGTCGAGAAATCGGATAAACGCGCATCGCTTGCCGCTGATTTTTCGGTAAAAAGCCGCCGCCTCCACTCCATTTCGCAGCTCATAAAGGCATACACTATTTTTGAGATCAACGATGAATACATCGTCGTCGATGGCGAGGTTAAAATCGTGGACGAGCAAACGGGCCGCGTCATGGAAGGCCGCCGATATTCGGACGGGCTTCACCAAGCGATCGAGGCAAAGGAAAACGTCAAGGTCGGCGAAACGACGCAGACCTACGCGACGGTGACGCTCCAAAATTATTTCCGGATGTACCACAAACTTTGCGGCATGACCGGCACCGCCGAGACCGAGGCAAAGGAGTTTTGGGACATCTACAAGCTCGATGTCGTGGTCATCCCGACCAATCGCGACATCACGCGGAAGGACCTCGACGACCTTATTTTTAAAACAGAAAGGGAAAAACTCAACGCCGTCGCCGCCGAAATCGTGAAGCTCCGGGAGGCTGGCCGCCCGGTCTTGGTCGGCACTTCGACGGTCGAGGACAGTGAAAAATTGAGCCGCTTGCTGAAATTGCGCGGCCTCGACCACGAAGTTTTGAACGCAAAACAGCACCAGCGCGAGGCCGAAATTGTTTCTTCCGCCGGACAGGCTGGCCGCGTGACCATTTCCACGAACATGGCCGGACGGGGAACTGACATCAAGCTCGGCCCAGGCGTGAAAGAAGCTGGCGGCCTCGCCATCGTTGGCACGGTCAGGCACGAAAGCCGTCGCGTGGACCGGCAGTTGCGCGGACGGGCAGGGCGACAGGGCGACCCCGGCACGTCGCAATTTTATGTTTCGTTGGAAGATTCGCTCATGCGGCTTTTCCAATCGGAGCGAATTGCGGGTTTGATGGACAAAATGGGCCACCAAGATGGCGATGTCATCCAACATTCGATGGTGACGAAAAGCATCGAGCGGGCGCAAATGCGGGTCGAGGAAAACCATTTTGGCACCCGAAAACGCCTACTCGAATATGACGACGTGATGAACATCCAGCGCGAGGCAATCTACAAAAAACGCCGCAACGCACTTCACGGCGACCGTTTGGCGGTTGATATCGACTCGATGTTCCGGGGCATCACCCAAGATTTGGTCGAGGGACACAAAGCGGGTGGCGATTACGAAAGTTTCCGCATGGACGCTTGGCGCATCATGGGCTTCGACGCGCAATCGAACGATGCGGATTTCAAATCAAGACCGACCGGACAGCTTGTCGAGGAATTTCAGCACCAGATCTTTGACCTCCACGAAAAAAAATCGAAAGGGGTCGGCGAGGTCCTCGTGCCGATCATCAAGAACATCATCGCGAAAGAAGGGAAGATCTACAAACGCCTCCGGATCCCGTTCACCGACGGGCGTTTGCACCTCAACATCACTGCCGACATCGACAAGGCACTCGAAACCGAGGGACGCTCGATCATGCGCGACATCGAAAAAACCTGTACCCTCGCGCTGATCGACGACGCATGGAAAGAGCATTTGCGGGCGATGGACGATTTGAAGGAGACCGTTCAAGCGGCCAGTTTTGAGCAAAAAGACCCTTTGGTGATCTATAAAATGGAGGCATACGGCCTGTTCGAGGGGTTGATTGGCCATATCAATTCAAACGTCGTGAGCTATTTGCTCAACGGAAAATTGATTTTGGAAGAAGAGCAGCAGCCGCGCCGCCCTGTCGGCCCACGGATGCCCGCGCCCGGTTGGCGCCGCCCGGCGGGAATTGGTGCCGCACCGCAACGAACGGAAACTCAAGAGGCAGCCCGCAAAGCAGCCGAAGCAGCCGGCCATGAAAAACCGCTCAAACCGCAACAGGTTCTCCGCGAAAAAATCGTCGGGAGGAACGACCCTTGCCCTTGTGGGAGCGGAAAAAAATACAAACAATGCCACGGGCAGTGATTGATTTTTTCGGGAAATAAAAAGCCCCGGCGACCAAGTTTAAGGTTGCCGGGGCTTTGTATATTCATGGAAATCAATGCGCTGCGTTGAGGGCCTCGCGGATTTTTCGGACCAGATCGAGTTCGATGTCCAGTTGACGCGCAATCTCTTCGTCACCGATGCCGGGGATGGTCGAGATCAAAAGGCGGATTGCTTTTTGGGCCATCTCGATTTTTCCCTCCGCCTTGCCCTCGGCTTTGCCCTCGGCCTTGCCCTCGGCTTTGCCTTCGAGGCGGATATGATCGTATGCGCTCCTTGCTTTTGTTTGCATGATCTGTGGCATTTTATGAATGATCGCCTTTGATTGTTCGGGGCGAAGTTCGGCAATCTGGAAATAATAAACAAGCAGGTCGTGCATGAACGCCCTGCCCTGCTCGGTCGTGTTGTAGTATTCGCCGAAGGCAAAAATCTTGTGGACCTCGGTTTCCAGATAACGCTTGTCCGAATGGTGTTTCATGATGATGAGCGCATTTATCAATGGCGACATCCGCAGTTTTAGGATCGATTCATCGGTCAATGAGGCGAGGTCGAGCACCAAAAAATCGTTGCCGAGAATGAACCGGTACAGCTCGGGAGGCACATCTGGATAATCGGCCTCCTTTGTTTTTTGTACAAATATAATATATTTTTTTAGTGAAATTGTTTTAAATTTTATTTCACCAAGACCGTCCTTTTCGAGCTCGAAAAAGCCCCAAAATAGCCGAGCGCACCGCCCGACCAATTCGTCTGTGGGTTCGCCGGGGCCGCACTCCCGCCGTTCTCGGAGACCAGCGTGATGAGCGTGTTGTAATAATCGAACATCTTCAGGTCCATCGAAACCAGCTCGACCTCGACCGTGTCGTTGAGTTCAAAAGCATCCGTGAAGATGGGGATCTGGATGAAATTCCCGTTTATCAAACGATCGTCGATGACCAAAAGTTGGTCGCCCTCGTTGCGCGGCCTGCCGTTCACGACAGATTTTATGCGGTAAAAATTGACCTCGTCCGCCGGGTCGTTGTAGTGCAGGAAAATATCGAAACTGTCCGCGACCGCGCCGCCGAACGGCGGTGCATCCTTGACTTCCAGCACCAACGTGTCCAATTTGACCGCTTTTGGCAAAAAACTGGACGCTTCAAAGGTCGCCCCCTCGGCAGTCACGCTCAACGAATAGTTCGTGTTTTCGGTCGCCGTGAAATTGGGCAGCGAATAGTTGCCGTTCCCGTCGTTGCCGAGGGCGATGGGCGTTTCGTTTTCCCTTTTCAAAAAAACGGTCGCATCGGCAATCCCCGCCGGTTGGTCGGTGCCGAAATAATTGCCCGTTTTGGTGATTTTCACCGAAAAATCCTGCGTCCCGGCCAGCAGTGCGGCCTCGATGACGATTTTCGGCGTGGCCGAATTGAGGTCCACGTCAATCACTTTTGTGCAGGAAGCGATGGCCGCAAAGGCCAAAATGGGAAAAAATATCTTTTTCAATTTTTTAGATTTTGAGTTTTGGTGAGGTGAAAGGGTGAGGCGATGACTTGA
>JANOQP010000679.1:0-2484 GCA_031414895.1 Saprospirales bacterium | reverse complement strand
CACCCCGTTGCGCAGCCGGGCAACCCCCCGATGACTTTTCACGGCAAAAAGGCATCATGGGCCGCGCCGTTCACGCCGCACGAGGGCTATGGCGGTTTTATGTGGCGCTGGTTCATCCAAAGTTCGGCCAGCCCTTTCCATTACAACGGCAAGATGAACATGCGCAGCTATTTCGATGATGTCTGCGGCGGCGCGGGGAAACGGCCCGATTATATGGTCATCCACCTCGATATCAACGATTTTTGTGGCTACACGGCCCTCTCGGGCAACACGTTGCAGGAAATCGACGACTCCATCACCAACGATTGGAACCTCAACGCCCGCCGGATACTCGATTCCATCCGCGTCGCCGCGCCAAATTGCAAGCTCGGCATTTGCATATCGCCGCCGGGGAACGCGCGCGAATCGGCCTACGCAATCACCTACGCCGGAAACCCCGTTTTGAGCAACCGCTGGCGTTGGCAAAAAATCATTTCGCGCATCATCGTCAAGAACATCGAGCGATATTCGAACCGCGAAAACGAGAACATTTTCCTCATCCCCGAATTCCTCGACATCGACGATTTTGGCGAATACAACCCACCTGATGCCCGCCACCCCGACCCGGCCGACAACAATATCAACACACATTGCGGTTACAATGAGGTTGCGAAGACCATTTATGGTTGGATAAAATACGTCGAAAACCTCGGTGGGACGCCGCCGCCGAACAACACAACTTGGTTCCAGGATGCCGATAACGACAGCTTCGGAAATGGTGCCGTGAGCCAAACCGCCGCGACCAAACCGACCGGGTTTGTGGCCAATTCGACCGATTGCAACGATACGAATGCCGCGATAAACCCGGCAGCCGCCGAAATCTGTGGCAACAACCTCGACGACAATTGCAACAACCAAATTGACGAAAGCGCGGCCCCGACCGGATATTGCACCGCCGTTTCGAGCTTCCCGTGGGAAGATTGGATTGCGGGCGTAAAAATCGGCACGACCGAAAAAACCAGCTCAAAAACGGGCTATTCCGATTTCACCGCCACCGTTTTTCCGCTTGCCGCGACGAACACAATCACCCTAACGAGCGGTTTTTCGTTCTCCACTTTTGACGAATATTGGCGCATCTGGATCGACCTCAACCGCGACGGCGATTTCGCGGACGCGGGCGAAATGGTCGCCGAAAAATTTGCCCCGAAGCCCGCCCTCGGCACGACGCTTTCCAGCACAACTGCCTCATTTTCAATGAGTTCCGCACTTTGCGGCAGCACCCGGATGCGCGTCGCGATGACCCGAACCGCCTTCCCGGCGGCCTGCGGCACGAACGCTTTTGGCGAGGTCGAAGACTTCATGGTGACGTTCACGGGCATCGTGAACCCGCCCGCTGGAAAGCCGGATTTGACTGTAACCGCTCTCACCGCCCCGGCAGTTTCGACCATCGGGACGGCCACGTCCATCTCCTTTTTAGTGAAAAACATGGGGACGCTCACGGCGGTGCAAAGCATCCTCAACACGGCCTATCTTTCGAACGACAACTCGTTGAGCGTCAACGATTTATCGCTCGGTTCGGTTACTTTCCCGATGCCCGCTATCGGGGCGTCGGCGAACGCCAATTTGTCGTTCACGCTGCCCGCGAACCAACCCGTCGGCAATTATTTTTTGATCATAAAAACGGACGACAACAGCCTCGTCGCCGAACTTGACGAAACGAACAACACCTTTTCACAGGCCATTTCGGTCGTTTCCGCGCCGCCACCCGGCCAACCGGATTTAATTGTGACCAATTTGAACGCCCCGGCGACGGCCACGGCAGGGGTCGCGGCGCAAGTTTCTTTTGCCATAAAAAACATCGGGACGGCGACCGGCAGCGCGTCGAACGTGGTTTCAAACATTTATCTTTCGACGGATAACACGTTGAGCCTCAATGATTTATCGCTCGGTTCGGCCACCGCCTCGATGCCGACCGCGGGCAATTCGGCGAACACAAACCTCAATTTCACCATCCCCGGCGGGCAAGCTGCGGGCAGTTATTTTTTGTTCGTAAAATCGGACGACGGCAATTTGATCGCCGAAATTGACGAAACGAACAACACCTTTTCGCAGGCCATTTCAGTCGTCACGACTCCGCTGCCCGCGCTGCCTGATTTGACGATTTCTTCCGCCACAATCCCGGCAACCATGACCATCGGGGTGGCTTCGGCCATTTCTTTTTCGGTAAAAAACATCGGCGCGGGCAATGGCACGGCAGGGCAAACTACTTTGACCGTCGCATATCTTTCGACCGATAACTTGTTGGGCATCAATGATTTATCGCTCGGTTCGCTCTCGATGTCGGTGCCGGTTTCGGGCGGTTCGGCGACGGCAAACCTCAATTTGATCATCCCGGCGGGACAAACCGCGGGCATGTATTTTTTGATCCTGTCCACGAACAACAACCACGCTGTCGCTGAAATCACGGAGACGGCCTGCACAAACAGGTTGTTCGCCTCCGTGATT
>JANOQP010000678.1:0-1727 GCA_031414895.1 Saprospirales bacterium | reverse complement strand
AAGCTCGACGGAAAAACAGAAAATTTCAGCAGTTCCTAATCCCTCTCCCAAACATTGTTCCCCCGTTCCAGATCGGCCATCCGCTGCGACGGGTCGATCTCGACGCGGGCCACTTTTTTTGCCTTTTCCGAGATCAAAAATTCAAGTTCCCCATCCACCCAACGATGGTCGGGCAACAGGATCCGGCCCGGTTTTTCGGCCGGTTTTTCGCCGCGCATGGATTCGAGCGGGGCGTAGAAAAGGTCCGTATCGCCGTTTTTGTAGGTGACCAAAATATCGAGCGGCATCGGCATCCGGCCCAGTTTTTTGACCACGACACGGGTGTGCTTTTTGTCGGCCCGCTCGACGGTATCGATTGCGTAATCGACCGTCGCGACCATGTTCACCATGTATTCTTTGTACCAATCGAGTTCGAGGCCGCTCTGTTTTTCCATCACGCGGACGAAATCGTTGGGGTTTGGGTGCTTGAACTTCCATTCGTTGAAATATCGGAGCATCCCTTTTTCCAAGTTCTCCTGCCCGATGACGTAACCGAGCTGCCCCAAAAACACCGCACCTTTAATATACGATGCCCGCGAATAGGCAAAATTGGTTGCGAAATGGTCGGCATGGGTCGTCAGGGCTTCCTCTTTTCCGCTCGTCGCGAGGGCTTTATAGGCGCGGTACGATCCGGCGAACGGGTTGTCGGCCACTTTTTTGCCCGGCAGGATTTTTTCGCGGGCCAGCTCGTTCATCACCCAATCTTCCGCCCAAGTGTCAAACCCTTCGTCCATCCAGCCATAAAGTCCCTCGTTTGTCCCCAAGATCATCTGGTACCACGAGTGCAAATGTTCGTGGACGGCCACGCCGACCAGCCCGTCGAGGTTGCGACCGCCCGTGATGAGCGTCGCCAACGGGTACTCCATGCCGCCGTCGCCGCCCTGTATGAAATAGTATTCTTTATAGGGATATTTCCCGCAGCGGTCGTTCATCAGCGTGCGGGCGCGGGACATGATTTGGGGCAGTTTTTCCCAAGCGTCGCGGATTTCTTTGTCTTTTTGGTAAAAAAAATGGAGCAGCCCGCCGTCCTCGGCCACGATCTTTGTGTGTACATAATCGCGGTCGGCGGCCCAGACAAAATCGTGGACGTTCGGCGCGAGGAAATGATAGGTGAGGTTTTTGCCCTTCGGGCGGTCCACTTTTTGGCCCTCTTTTTCGTAACCATTTCCGACGGCCTCCGCGTTTTGCAAATAGCCGCCCGCCGCGACGATATAATCCTCGTCGATGGTGATCGAGACATCGAAATCGCCCCAAACCCCGTAAAATTCACGGGCGATATATGGGTTTGCGTGCCAGCCCTGATAGTCGTATTCGCAAAGTTTCGGGTACCATTGGGCCATCGAATAGTCGATGCCCTCGCGCGAATCGCGGCCGCTGCGGCGGATCTGGGCCGGCACCTGCGCCGTCCATTCCATCTCAAAAACGGTCGTCGTGTGCGGTAAAATTGGCTCGGCAAGCGCGACTTCGAGAATCGTTTCGTTCTCGAAAAACTTGACCGCGCGGCCGTTTTGGGTCAGTTTCCCTATTTTTTGATAGCCCAACTCCTCTCTTTTCAATTTTGAAATGCGGTCGCCCACCCGCGCATCGGGGTCTGAAATGTTGCGCGACCGCACGTCCATCATCGAACCGGGCTGAAAGGCATTGAAATAAAGGTGGTAAAAAACCTTCGTGAGCGTATCGGGCGAATG
>JANOQP010000677.1:0-2048 GCA_031414895.1 Saprospirales bacterium | reverse complement strand
CCCCGCCCGCCGGCACCGCAGTTGTTTTATTTGCTTTGCACAGTCCCCCCGGTCACTTTTTATTGATTGAAAAATGCAAGCACTTAAACACTTGGCCCTGCTCTGGGCCTGCCTTTTTGGCATTTTCTTAAAAAATCCGGTGGCCGCACAGACTTCCGCCGACCAGTTTGACGCCAAAATCGTCCGCGAATGGAACGCACTTTTCCTCGACCTTGAAAGGTACGCGCCCGGTTTTCGGCCCTGCCCGGCAGCGACAGCGGCGGGCTATCTGGGCTTTTCTTTTTACGAATCCATCGTGCCGGGGATGCCGGGTTTCCAGTCGCAGGCGCGGCTTTTTTCGGGGTTGAACGTTCCGCCCCCGCCGAGCGGGGCTGTCAACTGGCCGGCTGCGGCGAACGAATCGTACGCTTTTTTGATGTCGAAATTTTTCGGCTATATCGCATCCTCGCAGCCCGCGAACTTTGCAAAAATCGGGGCTTTGCGCCAAAATTGGCACAACAAACTCGCATTGACCACACCCGCTGTCGCACTTTACGCCGGGGAATCGCGGGGCCAGGCTGTCGCCCAAGCTGTTTGGAACTGGTTCGAGACCGACGCGACGGCAAAAAATGCGTGGCTTTCGGCGCAGCCCGCGAGCTATATCCCGCCTGCCGGGCCGAGTTTTTGGCAGCCGACGCAGCCGGATTTCAGCAAGGCGGTTTTTCCGTTTTATGGCAATGCGCGGGCCTTCGCCCTGCCCGAATCGGAAAAGACCGCGCTCCCGCCGCCCGTTTTCAGTGAGGCCCCTGGCTCAATCTGGTACCAACAGGCGCAAGAAGTTTTCAACGATGTGAACGACATCCGCGCAGGTGGTGCGATTGGTTATGAAAAGCAGTGGCGTGCCGAATTTTGGAGCGACGACCTCCTCAACCTGACCTTTTCGCCCCCGCCGCGGCTCCTCGCCAATGCCAACCAGCTTGCCGAAGAGGAAAACCTGAACCTTGCCGATGCCGCCGAGCTGTACGCGAAACTCGGCCTTTCGATGCACGATGCCGCCGTCGCGCTCTGGAAATCGAAGTATGTCTATAATATCGAGCGGCCCGTTTCCTACATCCGGCGCGTCCTGCCCGGCGGCGCGGCGTGGCTGTCTGCGCTCGACCATCCGCTGACCGGGGCGGTCGGGGTGACGCCCGCCTTTCCGGCCTATCCTTCCGGCCATTCGGGGTTTGGCGGGGTGATGGACGGTATTTTTACCGCCTATTTTGGGAACAATTTCAGTTTCACGGACAGCTGCCACGCGGGTCGGACGGAGTTCAACGGCTCGCCGCGCACGTTCAGTTCCTTTAAACAAATGGGCGAGGAAAACGCCTATTCGCGCATCCCGCTCGGCGTCCATTTTCGGTTCGATTGCGATGAGGGCCTGCGGATTGGCCGCCTCGCGGCAAAGCGCATCCTCGAAATGCCGTGGCATTCACCCGACTGCAATTTGGTGCAGATCAGCTCCGCCATAGGCGGCCAGATCGAGGTGCGCGGGCTGAACTCGCCCATCGTTTTAATGCAGGTGTTCAACAGCGCATGGCAAAAGGTTTTTGATTTTACGGGCGCGACGGGCGTTTCAAGTTTGCGCACCGCAACGGGTTTGACCGCTGGCAATTATTATGTAAAAGTCAATTTGCTCAACGCAAACTGGCAGCAGATCTGCGAAAAAACGGGCTATTTCGCCGTCACCGCAGGCGGCCAAACTGGCGTGCTAGCCTTCGTCCAACCGGCCGATATTTCGGTGACCGCAGCCGGGGGGCAAACGGGCGCAACTGTCTCATTTTCAACGCCTTCCGCAAGTTCGACCTGCACGGTGGGCGCGGTTTCGGTTGTCCAAACGAGCGGCGCAGCGAGCGGGTCCGTATTCCCGGTTGGGCAAAATTCGGTCTGTTTCAAAGCGGCCGACGGCTGCGGAAATTCACAAACACGATGCTTTAATATCACCGTTGATCCAGCCGTTCAGCCGCCGACGGGCTGCGCGGGCGTGACCTTCACCCCGGGCGCGGGGCAAATCGTGGTCGGTGGCCTGA
>JANOQP010000676.1:0-3041 GCA_031414895.1 Saprospirales bacterium | reverse complement strand
GGCTAAAGCCGCCGGTACACGCCAAGGCTAAACAGCTACGGTTTTTAATATTTTATCCATGGTTTTAAACGGCGCAACTCATTTATGTTCTAACCCGTTTTGAAAAATATCCGCCCCGGAAAAACACTTCATCGCAAATTCAAAATCTTCCAACAATGATGCGCTTGCTACCCGTTTTCCTGTTCTTGATAGCTGGGCTGAAAATTTCCGCCCAAAACCTGCCGCTCGAAATGCACCTTTCCCCCGACGGCCACCAACTTTTGACCGGGGGCAGGGCTCTGACCGGGCTATATGACGATGCGCTCGTCCGGCAGGTCTATCTCGATTTTCCGCAGGCGGATTTTTGGGCAAAACTCAAAACGAACTTCACGAACAAGATCGATCTGCCCGCAAAAATGACGGTCGATGGTGTTGAATATGACAGCGTCGGCGTGCGGTTCAAGGGCGCGACCTCTTATTCGATGGTCTCGAACAGCGACAAAAAATCGTTCAACATCACGCTCGATTATGTGAAGGACCAAAACATCATGGGCTACCAGACGCTCAACCTCAACAACAGCTTCGACGACGCGAGCTTCATGCGCGAGGTGCTTTATCAACATTGCATCCGCGCGTATATCCCGGCCGCGAAGAGCAATTATGTCAACCTGAACATCAACGGCCAAAACTGGGGCCTCTACCCGAATGTGCAACAGCTCAACACCGACTATTTGAAGGAGTGGTTTCTCTCGAAAAAAGGCACAAACTGGCGCGCCGACCGGCCGGCCGGGGCAACGGGCGGCGGCGGAATGGGCGGCGGTTGGGGCGACGGGACGGCCGCGCTCAATTTCCTCGGCACCGACACGGCGGAGTACAAAAAATATTACGACCTCAAAAGCAGCTACAAAACCGACCCGTGGCAGGATCTCATCACGACCGCCCAAGCCCTCCAAAACGTGACCGAGGCCAACTGGGAAACCACCCTCGCCCCGCTCCTCGACATCGACCGGACGCTCTGGTTTTTGGCCTGTGAAATCGCTTTTGCCGACGATGACAGCTATGTTTTTAAAGGGAAAATGGACTATTTCTGCTATTGGGAAGCGGAAACAGGTCGCATCACCCCGCTCGAATATGACGGAAACAGCGCGTTTTGGGCGCAGGGAACGACGTGGAGCGCGTTCTATAATGCCACGAAACCCAATTATCCGCTGCTCAACAAGCTGCTCGCGATACCCGAGCTCCGGCAGCGGTACCTCGCCCATTTGCGCACCCTTTTGGATGAAATCCTGAAACCGACGGCCATCGACCCGCTGATCGATGGGTATTTTGCCCAAATCGACGCGCTCGTAAGTGCCGACCCGAAGAAAATTTACACTTATGCTCAATTCAAATCAGGGGTCACGAGCCTAAAAACTTGGGTAACGACGCGCCGAAACAGCCTTTTGGCAAATACCGAAGTCAGCCAATCCGCCCCCGAAATCCTCTCCGCATCGCATTTTTTCAACGGAAACGAATGGGAAACACCGACCGTCGGGCTGCCCGTGACCGTCCGTTCGGGCATCGCCGCCGGGGTCGCGGTGGACAAAATGGAGCTTTATTTTGCGACGGGACTGGTCGGCAATTTCACCAAAATCCAGATGCTCGACGATGGTTTGAGCGATGACGGCGCGGCAGGCGACCAAATTTTTGGGGTGAAAATACCGAGCGCGGCGGCGGGCGAATGGGTGCGCTATTATGTGAAATTGACCGCCGCGAACACCGCAAAATCAGTCAAGTTCATGCCCGCGGGCGCGGAACACAACGTTTTTGTCTATCGTGTTTTGCCGCCCTCGGCTGCCAGCAAACCCGTCGTCATCAATGAAATAATGGCCGACAACCAGCACGGCACGACCGACGAAAACAACCAATTCGAGGACTGGCTCGAGCTTTTCAACACGACCGCACAGGCCGTCGATATCAGCGGTTTTTACTTGACCGACAACCTCGGCAGCCTCGGTAAATGGCAAATTCCGGCCGGAACAATCATCCCGGCGGGCGGCTACCAGATTTTTTGGGCAGACGAGGACGCGAACGACGGGCCAACGCACTGCTCGTTCAAGCTTTCGGCGGGCGGCGAACAGGTCTTTTTGCTCGATGCCGCCGGACTTTTGGTGGACGAGGTGAACTTCGGCGCACAAAACACCGACCACGGCTGGGCACGCGTCCCGAACGGTTTCGGCGATTTCAAATCGCAAACGCCGACTTTTTCATCGAACAATGATGTGCTGGCCGTGCCGGAGATTTCGGCAAAAAATATTTTCAGCCTTTTCCCAAACCCGACGAACGGGCTGGTTTTTATCCAAAATTTGGGTGAAAAATCTGCCCAAACCCGAATTTTTGATGCGCTCGGACGGGTTTTTTATGAAAACAAAACCGTCAATTTCGTTTCCGTGGACGTGCAAAATTGGCCCGCGGGGATGTATTTTGTCCAAGTTGGCAACGGGGTGAAAAAGTTGATGGTCGAGTAACCGTCCCGTTTTTTCAAAATAAAAAAGCCATGTTGGTTCAGTGTGACCAACATGGCTTTTTTATTTTTGGGCAAAAAAAAAGAGGCAGTGCCACCACAGCACTACCTCAGCCCTAACCAAATAAAACCAAATTTTTCTTCCTTTGGGATTGAAAGTGAGACAAAGGTAAGTCTTTGTGTCGAATGGACAATTAGGCGGAGCGGAAAATTATCGTTGGCGGCGAATTTTCTTTTCAACAAAAGAGGCCGATATCCACAATTTTTGTTGCACAAAAATTTTGCGCCTCAAATTGCCCAAAGAATGTTCGTTCGTCAAAGCGAATATTTTGTAAAATATTTGGGAGGCCAAAGAATGATGTTCCGTAAAAACCTTAATGGTAAAATTATCAATCAGATGTTCAAGTTTAGCCGGGTCGCGATGATTGCCCTTTTTGTCCGAAGCCACACATGGGCCTGTTTGTGTGTCAGGCTTTTGTCAAAAATCTGCTTGATGAACAGGGCATCCTCGTCGTTTTTGCCCGATTGGGCGAAACTTGGGATAAGTGTACATCCGACA
>JANOQP010000675.1:0-1584 GCA_031414895.1 Saprospirales bacterium | reverse complement strand
GTCGTCTGTCGGCTTTGGTTTGATTTCAGAAAATGTGAAAAGCAATGTAAAAAGCAAGATGGTCAAAGCCGACAGACGACGAAAAGTCGTCAGGCGGGCCGTGCTTCAGCGGGTTCGGAACATGAGCCGATTTTTTTTGATTGATTTGATTCGTTTGGTTCAATCAAAAAAATCATACAAACCCAATAAATCACAGTTCAGACAAAATGAACTTATCCCAATTTTTTCAACTAATACGGATAGAACATTGGGTCAAAAACCTGTTCGTTTTCCTGCCCGCATTTTTCGCGGCGCGGCTCTTGCAGCCCGTGGTTTTTCAACAGGCGATTGGGGCCTTTTTTGCCTTCTCTTTTGTGGCGAGCGCGGTCTATATTTTGAACGATTTGGTGGATGCCGAACACGATAAAAACCATCCAAAAAAGCGGTGGAGACCCATCGCCGCCGGGCTGGTCGGTCGAGAAACGGCGATGGTTTGGTTCGGTTTTTTATTGGCCACCGGACT
Source organism: Saprospirales bacterium (assembly GCA_031414895.1). GTDB lineage: Bacteria > Bacteroidota > Bacteroidia > Chitinophagales > Saprospiraceae > JANOQP01. Next base: position 1,082 of record JANOQP010000675.1, on the reverse strand, counting down.
GGTGGTTTCGGCCTTTTTGGGGTATAAAGTATTGATTTTCACCAGTTTATACTTTTTGCAAAACCTCGCCTATTCCTTTTGGCTGAAACATTTTGCCATCATCGACATCTCGTTGATCGGCCTCGGTTTTTTGCTCCGCGTGTTCTCCGGCGGCGCGGCGACCGCCACCAATGTGTCCGATTGGCTCATCGTTTTGACCTTCCTTTTGGCCATGATCTTGGGCCTTGCGAAGCGGCGCGGCGAGTATTTGGTGGAGACGGGCGGGCATAGTTTTCGCCGCTCTTTGGAGGGCTATAACCTGCCATTTATTGATGTCGCGATGGTGGTTTCTGCGACGGTGACAATCATGGCCTATCTTATGTATTGTTTTTCAGAAGAAGTTAAAATTCGGATAGGATCCGATAAGGTTTTTTACACGGTTTTTTTTGTGATAATAGGGATATTGCGCTATCTGCAATTGACCCTTGTTTTCAATAAAACGGAATCGCCGACGCGCGTTTTATTGGTGGATAGATTTACACAGGTTGTGTTGTTGTTGTGGATGTTGTCGTTTGTTTGGCTGTTGTATTTAAAGACTAATTTTATCTATTGAAAATTACTGTTTGTACTTAACAACCTTTACACCCGGGTTATAGTATTTTCCCATAAAAAGCTCCCCGCTTTCCCGGTTTCGGCGGTCTGAAATTTCCTCATAAAGTTGGATTGGAATATTGACAGGTTTTTCAACAAAACAAGTGTCTGTTTTACAGTTTCCAATGGCTTCGTATTGTCGATAGACCGCTTTTTGATAGTTTTTTGCCTCGCCTTTTATCCATGTCAAATAAGCCTGTCCAATATTGGAGGTCGTTTTTATTCTTTCAATGTTCGGTAGGTTTTTTGAAATACGGTCAATCTCCAATTTCCCAAAAACAACATGGGCGAAAAAGAAAGCAGACAACAAGGCATTGAACTGTTTATAGTTTTTATCCTCTAAAAAAACGTTCAAATTTGGATGGCGAGCAACCAGCTTGACCGCGCAAGATTGGGCAAAACCGAGCCAGCCAAAACAGAAGTGAAAAAATGTCAAATCAACAACCCGCTCC
>JANOQP010000674.1:0-2375 GCA_031414895.1 Saprospirales bacterium | reverse complement strand
CAAACGAAGGTGCTGCCCGGCGGCGGCGGCGGTGAAATGGAGACCATTCCGCCCGTTTCGCCGACGCATAGTTCCGTGTCGCCAATTAGCGAAAGGCCCGTGAGCGGATTTGAATTGACCAAAACCGTTGCCGTTTCCGTGCAGCCGCCGTTCGAAGCGGTCACGACGAGGGTGTTCACGCCCGTGTTCAAATTGGTGGAGGCAAAAGTCGCGGTCGTCACGGTGGTCGGTGCGCCGTTCAGTGTCCACGAATAGGTTGTTGCGCCCGTCGCCGTTGCCGAGACCGAGGTGTTTTTATCGCAAATATCGATCGGGGTTTCTACCGCCGAAAGGGCGATCGCGGGGGAAAGCGTCACCTCGATCGATGCCGTGGTTGTGCAGCCGGAAGCCGAGGTGGCAGTGACCGAATAGGTCCCGCTGGCCGTCGCGACGGGTTTTAACGGGTTGGTCAGGTCCAAATTTGCCGTCGGCGACCATGCGTAGGTCAGGTTTGCCGGATTGGCAGAAACGTTGAAACTGGCCGACGTGCCACATTCCTTCACTGATGCCGGGACGGAAATTTGCGGCCCCGCCGGGATGGTGATGGGTTGCGATTCGGTATCTGTGCAGCTGGTTGCGTTGCCGACGGTCAATTGAACGATGATGGCCTGGTTGTTCGGAAATTCAAGTGCCGAGGGCGTTGGGCCATTGAACGGGACGCCACCAATGTTCCAAATCGAGGTTGTGTAATTGGTCGAATTGTTCACCAATTGGATGGTCGAATTTGCCCCATTGCACACGATCGAGCCGACCGAAAAGGCCGCATTTGGCGCAGCCCCAATGGCGACATTGACCGCCGCGCTCGATGTGCAGCCGACCGCATCGCTCACCGTGACCTGATAGGTGCCGGGCACGAGGCCGGAAATGCTTGCCGAGGTTTGCGGCGGCGCAGTGTTCCACGAATAAGTGTACGGTGAAATGCCGTTAAAGGCAGAAACGGTCGCCGAGCCATCGGCCACGCCGGAGCAGCTCGCATCGGTCGCCATGGCATTGAGGAGGATCGTGTTGTGCGAAATGACCGTCCCGGAGGCCGTCCCGGTGCAGGCGGGGTTGTTGAGGTCGGTCACGGTGACGGAATAATTGCCGCCCGCGAGGCCCGTGATGGTCGGGAGCGACGGCGCACCATTGCTCCAAGTGTACGAATAATTGCCCGAACCAGCGGTCACGATGGCCGTCGCCGACCCCGTGTTTTGACTGTTGCACTGGGTGCTGCTCACCAAGAGACTGACATTGAGGCAGTCCGCGCCGAGAATCTCGAACGGGATGTCGAGCTGACACCCGTTTGCGTCCATGATACAGAGGTAATAGTAGTTTTTGGGCGGCAAATTGAGCGTCGTTGAGTTGATCATCACGCCGTCGATGGTCATTTTGTACGGTGGCGTTCCGCCCGTGGCAGTAATAACGACCGTACCGCCCGTCGGGGTCGGGGTGATATTGACCGATGCCAAAAGCTCGGCCGGTTGGGCAACGGTCGCGCAATCGGTGCCTGTCGTGCCGATATTGTCGGTGACGGTTACGCAATAATTGCCCGGCGGGAGGTTCTGCAAAATGCCGTCCGTGCCGACGATCAGGCCGTCCTGATTTTTCCAGAGAAAAGTATGAACGCCCGTTCCGCCCGTCACAAAGGCACTGACCGCGCCGTTGCTTTGGTTGAAACAGGTGATGTTCGTCGTGGTCACGTCCACCTCGATCGGCGGGAAGGGCGAGGCCAATGCCGTTTCAAAAGTCAATTGGCAACCATTTTGGTCGGTGACCGAAAGCGGGTAATTGCCCGGCGGGAGGCCCGTGAGGGTGTTCGTCGTGCTGCCATTTCCCCATTCATAAAGGAAGGGCGGGTGGTTGCCAAACGTGCTGACCACAATGGAGCCGTTGCCGCAGGTAGCACAAGTCGGGTCCACGGGGACGATATTGGGGAAGATCTGGCTCGGGATATCGACATACCGCGTGCCGACATCGTGGCATTGCTTCGAGTCGAGCACTGTGACCATCCAATCGCCCTCGGTGATATTGTTGGCGACGGCTTCGGCCATGCCGTTGTTCCAGCTGTAAGCATAAGGGGGCGTTCCACCAACTGCCTTCGCTTCCAAAGAGCCGTTGAAGCCTTCGCAAAAAATATCGACCGCAGCAATCGACACCGACATCAACGGCGGGTGGTTCAAGGTGACATTCCCAACGACCGATGCGCCGTTCGCATCCGTGACGGTCACGGCATAGGTCCCCGCAGGGATGCCCCAATATTGGTTGAAAGTGAGCCCGTTTTGCCAATGATAGGTGTACGGCTCGGCCCCGCCGTTCGCGTGGACAATGGCGATGCCGTTGGTATAGCTAAAACAGGA
>JANOQP010000673.1:0-9044 GCA_031414895.1 Saprospirales bacterium | reverse complement strand
CCATCGCCGCCGCGCAACCGCAGACGGAATTGACCATCAAAAGCGTCGTCCCCTCCGGGGCGGAAAGCGTTTTTTCGACCTCCTCGGACGAGTGCAGCGCGGCAAAACCGAAGTCCGTCAGCTCGGCCTCCATCGGCTCGGTGAGGTAGGCAGGGTACATGGATTGACGGGCGGGGCGGGGGTTTATGGGAATGAAATTGTCCATTTTCTTATTTTAATTATGGGTTCAAAAATCGTTCAGCGTTCAAAAAAATGCCGAGGTATGTTCAAAAAAATGCGTTTTTGGTTGGTTTTTGCAGGGCTTTGGCTGTTTTTTGGCAACTGCAACAAAGATAGTGCAGCCACCGAACACCAAGAAATCTGCTATTACGACCAGACGGTCACATGGAACAACTATGTGCGGTTTCTGGTTCAAAATTCGTGCGCAGTCGCGGGCTGCCATGTCGCCGGGAACACGAAGGGCATCGGCGATTACTCGACCTTTGCCGGCCTGAAAGCGGTCGTGGACGACAGCACTTTTGAGAAAACCGTGCTGATCGAAAACCGGATGCCAAAAGGCTCGAAGCTCAACGACAGCATTTTGGTGCGGCTCGAATGTTGGTTCCAAAACGGGGCACCGGAGTGAATTTAGCCCACTTGATACGGCACCCGCGCCATGATCGACCTGCCGAGGGTCACTTCGTCCGCATATTCGAGTTCGCCGCCGAAGGCCACGCCGCGCGCAATCGTCGAGACCTGCACACCAAGCGGCGCCAGTTTTTTCGATAAATAAAAGATGGTCGTCTCGCCCTCGATGGTCGGGCTGACCGCCAAAATGGCCTCGCGGATCTCGCCGCGACCCACCCGATCGACGAGCGAATCGATGTTCAAATCGGCCGGGCTTATGCCCTCGATGGGCGAAATAATGCCGCCCAGCACATGATAAACGCCTCGAAATTGCCCCGTCCCCTCGATCGCCATAATGTCGCGGACTCCTTCGACGACGCAGACGACCGACCGGTCTCGGCGTATGTCGGCACAAATATGGCACGTCGGCTCGTCCGCGAAATTGTGGCAAACCGTGCATTCGCGGATATTTTTTCGCATCATAAGGATGCTGTCGGCGAATTGTTCGGCCACTTTCGGATCCTGTTTGATCATGTGCAGCACGAGCCGAAGGGCCGATTTTTTGCCGATGCCTGGCAGGCTGGCGAACGCCTCGACCGCCTTTTCGATGAGTTTTGATGAAAATACCATGTCGGTTTTTTTATACCGCAAAAGTAGCAAAGCCCTTCGGCTAACTTTTCCCGGCCAAACTTGTTTCGATAAAATATCGCCGCCGCCGAAAAAAGCGCACTCTGCGGCCCGCGGCGGATTAACTTTGCGCAACCGTTCGAGTCCAACCGCTCGTACTTCACAAAAAAATATTCGACTCATGCAAACGACGCTTTTGTTCCTGAACCTGGGCGGACAGGAAATCTTCCTCATCCTCATCGTGGTCCTCCTTTTGTTCGGTGGCCAAAAAATCCCCGAGCTCATGCGCGGCCTCGGCAAGGGGATTTCGGAGTTCAACAAGGCCAAAAATTCGGTCGAGGACGAGATCCGCAACGGCATCCGCGATGCCGATCAGCAAAAAAAAACCTGACCTCCGGGATTTTTTTTAAATAAAAAACCGCACGCCGAGCTCAATTGGCGAGCGGTTTTTTTTTGCCACAGAACCTCGAAAAGGGTTCAAACCTTTCCGATGTTTGGCCCATAATTATGCGCACATGAACATCGAAAAAATCCGCCGTGACACGCCCGGCACGAAAAACAAAACCCATTTCAACAACGCCGGGGCCGCCCTCATGCCGAGCCCCGTTTTGAAAAAAATGCAGGAAGTCCTGCGCCTCGAATCGGAGATTGGGGGCTACGAAGCGATGGACCGATTTGCCCCGGAAACGGAAGCGTTTTATCCCGTTATGGCAAAGTTCCTGAACTGCGAACCGCGCAATATTGCATTCGCCCACTCTGCAACCGATGCCTGGACGGGTGCACTTTCGGCCATCCCGTTCGAGGCGGGCGACACGATTTTGACGACGGTGAACGATTACGCGAGCAGTCATATCGCATTTTTGATTTTGCAAAAAAGGTTGAAAATCAACGTGTTGTTCGCTGATGACCTACCAAACCATGCCGGGGTCGATGTCGATGACCTCGAAAAAAAACTCCTCGCGCACCGCCCAAAACTCGTCGCCGTCGCCCATGTGCCGACCAACAGCGGCCTCGTTCAGCCTGTCGAAAAGATCGGTAAAATCTGCCGCCGCGAAAATGTATGGTATCTCGTCGATGGTTGCCAAAGTGCGGGTCAAATGCCACTCGATATGACCAAAATTGGCTGCGATTTTTTCTCCGCAGCGGGTCGGAAATTTTTGCGCGGGCCGCGCACGTCGGGCTTTTTGTTCGTTTCCGACCGGGCTTTGGAAGCTGGTTTGGAGCCGCTTTTTATGGATATGTTCGGCGCAAACTGGACGGGCGACGGCTACGAACCGCGCCCCGATGCCCGCCGTTTTGAGCAATATGAAAATGCGCCCTTGCTCGTTTTGGGGCTGAAAGTTGCAGTTGAATACGCCCAAAAAATTGGCCTTGAAAACATCGAAAAACGGGTGGTTGAATTGGCAGGATATGTCCGAAAACGACTGGCGGAAATCCCCAATTGCCGCCCGCTCGATTTTGGCGAACGGCTTTGCGGCATCGTCACCTGCCATTTTCCGGGGCGAAAACCGGGCGACATTTTGGCCCATTTGTCCAATTTCAACATCAATTGCCGCGCCTCCTCGAAGTTTGCCGCGACCATCGATCAGCAAAAAAAGGGCGTCGAATGGGTGCTGCGCATCTCGCCGCATTATTACAACACGGTCGAGGAGGTCGATTTTTTGATAAAGAAATTGTCTGAACTGTGATTTTTTTGATTTGTGTGATTTTTATGATTTACCACGCCATCAAAAAAATCATACAAATCAAAAAAATCAAAGTTCAGACAATCATAAAAATCAAAGTTCAGACAGTTCACCCCATGATCTTGAAGGTCGTCCGCCGGTTGGCCTGATGCTCGTCCTCGGTGCATCGCGGGCAATTGCACGAGACGGCGGGGCTGCCCTCTCCATACCCTTTCGCCATGAGCCGCTCCGGCGCGATGCCGCGCGAAATGAGGTAATTGACTGCCGATTCGGCGCGTTTTTGGCTCAAACTTTCATTGTAACCATCAATTCCACGGCAATCTGTATGCGATCCGAGTTGGATCTTGACCGTCGGGTTTTGCTGTAAAACTTCGGCGAGGCGGTTCAATGTTGGCTCGGCATCGGCCCTGATTTCTGCTTTGTCGTAGTCGTAATAAATATTTTCCAGCACGATCTCTTTCTCTTTGAAAATGCGGTCGAGCAAGATTTCGACCTCAAAAGTTTGGGTCGGCTGTGCCGGGTCGCGGGCAATCCCGCGCGTTGAAAACTTGGTCGAATTGCTCAAATAGCCCGTTTTCGTCCCCAAAAATTGATAATCCATGCCTTCTTCTAGGTCAATTTTGAAAAAACCGTCGTCGCCGACCGTGACCGTTTTTTTATTTTTCCCAAAAGAAATCAGCACTTCGCTGCCACCGAGCGGTCGCCTGCCGAGGGTTTTCGAGTTCGGGTCGTCGGCGTTTTGGAAGATTTTTTCGAGGACATATCCCTCTAAAACCAGCCGGTAGACGACTTCTTTTTTGACCGAATCGACCGGGACAGGGGGCAATGGGGGCGGTGTTTTTTTCGTGAAAAAATAAATGTCGTCGCCGCCAAGGCCGCCCGGCCGATTGGAGGTGAACCAGCCCGCGCCAATCAAATTTTTGTCCAAATTGGTCTTTTTTTCCATCAAAATCCCAAAATCGTCGGCCCCTGAATTGAGTGGCGCACGCAAGTTTTGCGGCGGTGCCCAATTGGTTTTGTCCATTCTATTGGTCTTGAAAATATCGAGGCCGCCCATGCCCGCGAGGCCGTCGGAGCTGAAATAGAGCGTATCGCCGTCAAGCGTCGGGAAGCGTTCGTCGCCCGCTGTGTTCAGGTTGCGCGGGAGCAAAACAGGGGTTTGCCAGCCGTCCTCATCCACCTTTTTTTTCGTGAAATAGAGGTCGAAACCGCCCCAGCCCTCTGGGTCGTTGGCGGCGAAAAACATCATTTGTCCGTCCGCAGAAACCGCCGGACTGACGTAATTGACCTTTTCTTTTTGAAAATCGAGCATTTCAGGCTCGTCCCATTCCTCGCCGTCGCGACGGCTGACAAAGATTTTGTTCAATGCGTCGCCGCCCTTTTTTTCGGCCACGGCGCGGACGAAAAAGACCGTGTTTCCGCTCGCGTTAAAACTCGGCGAACCTTCATTGGCGGGCGTATTCAATTGATTGTCAAAGAGTTGCGCGGCGGCGGCGGTCGGTTCGGCGGCAAAAATGTCCATGAATTTTTGCCCTGTCCATCGGTAATTTTCCTTGCCCATCGCACCCGCCCGGTCGCTCGTGAACACCAAACGCCCGTCCGGGAAACGCGCCGCGCCAAAATCGTTGCCCACAGAATTGAACGCAACGGGTGCGATTTCCACGCCTGTCCGCCCTGCCTGGGTGAGCCAATCGGCGGCTATTTTGCAGTTCGCGATTTCCTTTTTGTACTCGTAAGGCGAGCCGATCTCGATGCCGAGCTGTTTGAAAGCGTCGGCGGCCTCGGCATATTTTTCGGTTTTTTTGAGGCCAAAAGCGGCGGCGCGGAGGGCCTCGGAGCCAAATTGGTTGTCGGCAGCGGCGCGGTACCATTTGTTCGCGCTCTCGGTCTGGCCCATTTTCGAGCAGGATTCGCCCGCCATCCAAGCGAGTTTTCCGCGCTCGGAACGGGTCTTTGCCCGTTCAAATTCCTTTTGGAGCATCGGCAGGGCGAATGCATATTGTTTTCGCTCGAAAGCCGTTTTGCCGTCCTTTATTTTGATGGTATAATTGCAGGAAAGAATTATTGTCGAAAAAAATCCGATTGACAGAATCTTAAAAAACAACCAAAACGGTTTTGACCGCGCCGGGCAAGGAAGCTTTTTTGTAAAAAAACGCATGGCATGACTGATTTTTGGCTTGCGAAAACGACAGGCCGACGGTTTCAAAACGGCGCAAATTGCCAAAAATTTCGCGGACAAAATTGGCTTCCCGGGCGGCACGGATTTTAAAGGTTCCCCGCTTTTTTTTCCTTCACGATAAACTCCGAGGCCCGCATCGAGAGTGCGAGGATGGTCCACGTCACGTTCTTGTCGGCTTGGCTCACAAAAGGCCCGCCGTCCACGACGAACAGGTTTTTGCAATCGTGCGCCTGGTTCCAACTGTTGAGCGCGGAGGTTTTCGGGTCGCTGCCCATGCGGACGGTGCCGACCTCGTGGATGATCTCGCCGGGGGCGTTGAGGCCGAAGTTTTTGTCCTCGCCGGGCTTTTTCCCGAGCGGGATGCCGCCCATTTCATGGATGACCTGCTCGAAGGTCTCGTGCATGTGCCGCGCCTGTTTCCGCTCGTGATCCGACCATTTATAATGAAAACGGAGGACGGGGATGCCGAATTTGTCCACCTTTTCAGGGTCTATCTCGCAGTAATTGTCCGCCGTCGCGATGGCCTCGCCACGCCCCGCCATGCCGATATAGGCCCCGTAAAACCGCCGATAATCATCTTTCAGGGCCGCGCCGTAGCCGCCCGCTTCGTGTTTTTGCCCGTTCCTATCGGGGAAAAGACCATTTTGCTCTTCTATCGCCCAGCCAAAACCATATGCGGGCATTCCCATTCCGCCCCAATATTCAATATGGTATCCGCGCGGAAAGTCGAGTTTTTTGTTGTCGAGCCACCACGGCGAATAGACGTGCAGACCGCCCACGCCATCCTCGTTGTAGCGTTTTCTATCAAAAAGTTGCGGGACGATCGCACTGCGCGAGGCCCCGGTCGAGTCGTGCAAATATTTGCCGACCACGCCCGACGAATTGGCCAAACCTTCCGGGAACCGCGCCGATTTTGAGTTCAATAAAAGCCGCGCCGATTCGCACGCGCTCGCCGCCAAAATCACCACGGAAGCGCGAACCGTTTTTTCTTCAAAAGTGATCGTGTCGATATAGGAGACCCCGGTTGCCAGCCCGGTTTTCGGGTCGGTCAGCACCTCGCGGACCATGGCATGGTTGATGAGGTCGGTGTTCCCCGTCTTTTTTGCGGGCTTGACGAGGCACGACGACGACGAAAAATCGGCATACGCGAGGCATCCCCGATTGCATTGGTTGCAATAAAAACAGGTGCCGCGCCCGGTGCCGATGTCCTTTGTCAAAATGGAGAGCCGCGACGGGATGGTGGTGATGCCGAGGTTTTTGTTGCCTTTTTTGATCATCAGCTCGTGGGTGCGGAGTTTCGGCGGCGGCAAAAAAATGGAGTCCGGGTCGTTCGGCAGCCCCTCGTTTGAGCCGAAAATGCCGATCAGCCGGTCCACTTTGTCATAATATGGGGCGACATCTGCGTAGCCGATCGGCCAGTCTTCGCCGAGGCCGTCGATGCTCTTTTTTTTGAAATCCTGCGGCCCAAAACGCAGCGAAATGCGCCCCCAATGGTTCGTCCGCCCGCCCGTCATGCGCGACCGGAACCAGCGAAAATCGCTCCCGTCGTGCTGCGTATAGGGTTCGCCCTCGATGTCCCAACCGCCATAGGCCGCGTCAAAATCGCCGAACGGGCGATATTTTGTGCTCGCGCCGCGCCGGGGCGACTGCCAGGGCCATTTCATTTGGGTGATGTATTTCGGGTCGGCGGGGTCGTAATCCTGTCCGGCCTCGAGAACGCAGATTTTTGCGCCGGCCTTGGCCAGTTCGTGCGCCGCCATGCCGCCGCCCGCGCCACTGCCGACGATGATCACGTCGTAGTTTTTGGCGGTTTCTTTCAGTTGGAAAAGCTCCATTTCTTGTTCAATTTTGGGTGAAAATAGACAGCCCGCGCAAAAGATCCGGGCAAAATTCGGTGCCCCGGCCGATTATTTCGCTTTCGGCAACGTGATGTCCAATGCCCGCAAATTGTGCTTTTTGCCGAGCGGCAATTTCTTCCCTTTATCGCGGATCAAGATCAACCCGCCGACCGTCGTGGCCCCGCCGATGATGAGCCAACCGGGCTCCAGTTCGCGGTCGCGGATGGCGGCGACCGTGCTGAAAAGTGCGAGGCTCGCCGAAAAAGAGAGCAAGCTCGAACCGAGCGCACGGAGCGGGATTTTCCGCCGGACGCGGAGCATTTCGAGGTCCTCGATCTTGACGATCTCGAGGTCGAGGACGATGGATTTTTGGTCGGGCAGCACGTCGGTCAGTTCGCGGTCGTACCAGCCGGGCTGGTTTTTCATCTTGAACTTGAGGGTCTGGCCGGGATAGATCCGGGTCGTTTTTGCCCGGCCATATTTTTCCAAAAGGAGCATTTTTTGGGAAAAAACGGGCAGCGCGAGCGCAAAAAACAGCGATAAAAGGGCGGATTTTTTCATAAACAGTTCGGTTGGATTTTTTTTGGAACGTGCGGTTTGGGGCGATTGTCCACCCGGTCATTAATTTTCAGAGACATTTTTGGCGTCCCCGCCAACATTATTTTTGGGACAATTGAGCAATCCGAAAATTGTTGGCGGGGATGCCAACAATGGCCAAAAACAATGGCCAAAAACAATACCGCAGTTTGACGATGCTCGAATCGCCACCAAAGTCCATAAAAATAAATATTAACAACCGTTTGCATTTTTAAAAACCAGTCCATTAGATTTGTCCATCTGAATTCAGACTTTCGAAGGTTGTTTTTTTTCGCCGGGCATAAAAGTTTCCCGACCCCTAATCTTCCTTTCTAATCGGTTTCCACTCGTTTACTGACTGACTTTTTGTTTCAACGTCCTGTTGAAGCCTGTCTTTTTTGTGTCTTTTTCACCAAAATTCTTTAAATCATGAATCCGATTTTCCATGTTTGTGTGATTATTTTCCGCACCGCCGCACCGCCGCACCGCCGCACCGCCGCACCGCCATCTTTGTGATGCTGGCTTTTCTGTCCATCTCCACTAATCCGTTGCTGGCTCAATGCCCTTGCGATGGCTCAACCATCACCATCCACCGAAATTTTTCAGGCAATTTGCTTTTGTCCCAATTTGTCCCTGCCACCAAACAGGTCTGGCAAAATGAAAACATTTGCATTCAGGGGACGCTCAACATCGATGTACCATTGACCTTGCAACAATGTACGCTCTTTATGGCGGCCAATTCAAAAATAATCCTATCAAACGGAGTGAACCTTCAGGCAATCTCCAATACCTTGTTCCGAGGTTGCACGGATATGTGGCAAGGCATTGTAGTTTCAGCAGGAACTTCGGTAAGTTTTGACCAAACCCGCGTCCAAAACGCAATTACCGGGATTCAGCTTGCAACTGGGTATAAAGGCAAGTCTTGCTCCATCACCAATAGTGGCTTTTTTAACAATAAAGCTGGGATTTCTGTGATGGGATTCAATACATTTCTCTTCCCATTTACAGGGAATACGTTCTCCACGGACTCCCCAAACCTCCTCCCTCCAATCCAAAACGAAACAGCCTATTCAGGACTTCATTTCGAAAACGTTTCGAGTGCAATTTTAACGGTTGCGAGCGATAACCATTTCTCAAATGTTCAACGTGGCATTGAAAGCATCTTCTCAACCGTGGATGTTTTCGACGGCTCGTTTTCAAATTTTACAACTATTGCAACAGATGCATTTAGCGGACACGGTATAGTTTCAGTTGGAAATTTTTTAACAGTTTCAAATTGCGATTTTACATCAGGAAGAGGAGGAATTTTCTCGGCATATGACGCAAAATTGAAAGTATCGGCTTGTAATTTTTCGAGTGTAATAAACTCTGGAGTTGAGGCTTTGCTCCCCTTTAGTGTATTGATTCATAGCAACACTTTTAATATGGATCAGACAACAGAAGTTGCTGCAATCCACATGATCAGGCCTCCCATTTTGTCAAATGGGTTTAACTGGATAACCGAGAATTTGATAACGACATTATGAATTAGTA